>CAYGUK010000242.1:0-1532 GCA_964352985.1 uncultured Legionellales bacterium | reverse complement strand
ATTAACATCCCAAGACTCCCATCAGCTTTTGCAATGTTGTTTCATTAAAATTATCCGGAATGATGACGATGTGGCCGGCGCTTAATTGTAAACGAAGTGCCTTTGGATTGAGCCGGGTAGCAACAAGCTCAGATTTTATAGGTGTGATTTCACTAAAAGTCAGTTCAGTTGTTTTTCGCTTATGTTTTGTTTGTGGCATTAACTGATATTGATAATATTTAAATTGATGAATGTTCAAATCGTGTTGTTTGCAGTAGGATGCCGCTGTGATTTTTTCTTGTTGCCATTGCTTTAGATGGGTTTGCCAGTAATTTTTTTTCTCGTCAAGTTTTTGTTGATAAGTTGTTTCTTCCATTTTGTATTTTCCTCAATTTTGAATTGAGAACATAGCTTCTTATTTAGCTTAATTCTTTGCAACCAGGTCGATTGTCGGAGGGTTACTTTACTTCCCTACTTCCATAAATTAAATCAAATGCTTTTTTTATCGTTTGCTCTCCCAAAAAAGTTTTTCCAGAAAAATTCACAATTGAATAATTACTTTATGAATAATGATAAAGTGCCAGCTATTAACATAAGAATACCCAAAGAAATATTAGATATCACAAACAACTTAGAGATGATAATTTGTAGCTTCGACGAATTTCCTTTAAAGTCAAAACCACCATATGCCTTTTTTGCGAACTGATTGAAACGTGAATCAGTACCAAATGCTATGCAAGATGTATATGTGCTATTTCTAATAAAAAAGCTAACACCTATAATCCCTACATCGTAAAATACACTTTTCTTATTGAATTTTTTGTCGTACTTTTTCCCAATCAGTAAATATACTATTGGCAATTGTAATAAGACTAATATTAATATTCCTATTGCTGGAATTGCAAAAAATAAAAAATAAGTTTTAATCATGTTTTTCTTCACTACTTCCATATATTAAATCAAATGCTTTTTTTATGGTTAGCTCTCCTAAATATGAACCTAAAACCCCCCCTGATATTATCGCTATAACGACTCCAACTTCTGGTAAAAAAAATACAGCAAGAGCCTCAAATAAACTACCAACAGCAGTACCTACCGCAATTGCAGAAACCAACTCCAAAGCATCTTTGATTGCTTCACGAATATAATGCCCATGCTCTTCATATGCATTGTATACTTTACCTATATCAATGCCAATATCAACTGCAATTAAACCTTCACCAATAATTTTAGTATACTTCATTGCTCTCATGATGCCTTTTGCACTTTCAGTATTAGTGATTGAATATTCTGGATTAATGATGCCCGCGTTAATTGCATTACTCGTCTTAATCTCAAGCTTAGGTGTTCTAGATACTTTAGAAATAACTTTAGAAAATGTCTTGTTCAACTCGACTTGAAGTTCCGCAAATGAGTTAACAAACTCACTACGGGATTTTGCGAGATTAGCTGCAAATTCGCCAGGTGTTAAATCACCAGTATTTTTTGCTTTTAACTTTTTTAGATACTCAGCAAGATCCTCATTAGCTTTTTCGTATTTTTTATTTATTGTT
>CAYGUK010000241.1:0-1535 GCA_964352985.1 uncultured Legionellales bacterium | reverse complement strand
GAAAAGACTAAAAGATATTTGCCAAGATCCCAATTTTCTTTATGTTGCAGACAGTCATAGGTTAGTACTTTAGAATTTGCTATTAGTGCAAAAGATAAATCCTAAACTCCAACCAGATTTTTTCAAATCCCTTTTTGGGTGAGATCGCTTCGCATTTTTAAATAAGAATTCAAATGAGTCAGTAATAGAATTTTCTATATCACTTTTTGAACCAAACAGAATTTTATCAAGTATATTAATTAATTTGTTACCAACACACTTTGCAACCTTGAACGTTGACATCCAAACGTTATAATGTAATTGAGCGACCCCACTTAAATACCGTTTTACTACAGATGCAGTTATGGCAGACCATATTAAACCCGTAGCAATAAATTCATTATTTGTATCAAATTTTTTTAGCTCATTGAATGATTTCCATTCTTTAAAAAGCAATTCAATTTGCCAACGTAGTCGATATGCTTGAGTAATATCAAATGGTGAAAATTCTTCACGGCTCAAGTTTGTTATTAATATGACATACTCTTTACAGCTTGCGTTCCACCAAAATATCATTCGATAGACTTGCGGTATGGATTGATCCTTGCTTGGATTTTTCCAAAAAATATCACAATCTATAATATCTTTTTTTGGTAGCTTTTTCTTAAAGTCTATTGTGGTGCTGGTTAATTTCTTTAAGTGTTTTGTTCCATTAATATAGGCTTTTTTTATGATTGGCTTTAAACTCTTCTTTCCCTTGATAATAAAGCTTGCACCTTGTTCATTATATATTTTAAATAACTTTTTATCACAATATCCTCTATCATATAAAGCCAAACTGTCTTTTTGCTCTTCAATTGGAAATAATTGATGTCGTTCTGATGCTGTATCTTCTGTCAAAATTATCTGTTCCGGTTGCCCGCTTAATAGATCCATTGTAACATGTAATTCAATAGCTGCTGGTGCTGTTTTAGTAAAACGTCCAGGATATATTTCTTTTAAACCTGACTTTAGCGCGATGCTGCTTCCATCATGACATAATATTTTTTTAAATCGATGAAGTGGACTACTTTTTGAAATTGTCACTGGCGTAATGTTTAGTTCACTCAAAAAATAACTTAAAACACTTATCATGAATTTAGGAAATTCTTTTTTTGACAGTTGATTATGAAAGGGTTTGTATTCGCTGTCTTCTTGTATTATTTCATTAAATGTTCGATGAAGATCCGATATATTGTTAATATTGTTGGAACTAAATGCAGCTATCAAACTCAACGCTAATTTGCCAGGGGTAAACTTTCTGAGTTTCTTGCAAAAACGTGTTTCTTTGCCCAAATTATCTATATATTGAGTGTCAAAAATATTTTGTAGTTTTGTTATTGCTGTGGTAATTTGTTCTTGGCTCACGTTAAACTTCCTTTTATTAGGTGGTTTTGAAATTGATTAGTGAGCCATTTTAATTTCTCCTTTGTTTTCAGTCAATTATAAGATCATACCTATGTGCAGACAGTAAATTGTGTAGTGATGAACAATTAACGTATATTACAGAGCATGGT
>CAYGUK010000240.1:0-1584 GCA_964352985.1 uncultured Legionellales bacterium | reverse complement strand
ATTTCAAAAACACACCAAAATTTTAAAAATCTAAACCTTCTTTTTTTTGAAAAAATTTTACTAGTTAAAATTAATAAAATTGTAGTATTCATTCCTTACGGCCCCTAATTGCAGGAAAATTCCTGAATAAAATGAGGGGAAAATACCTAGAAAATAGAGCTGATAAAATGTAACGATATAACGGAACATTGACGTTTTGGCCTGAAAAAATTACCGGTTTTTTAATGTGTTAAGCAAACACTGTCATTTTTTGCAGGAAATTACGGGGTTTTTTTCGCAATGTAATATGATATGGTACGTAATAATATAACCATTGATGAGAGAGCATTTAAATGAACTTAAAGCAAGTTAAAAAACTTTGTCAAGAACGCGGAATCGCATTGACTCCTCTTCGTGCCGAAGTATTGGGGATTATCTACACCTGTAGTAAACCCGTAGGCGCTTACGACCTACTTCGTAAACTTCGCAAATCTAGACCTAATGCAGAACCACCAACAATTTATCGTACGCTAGATTTTCTAGAAAATAATAATCTAGTTCATCGTTTAGATTCGACTAACACTTACACAGCATGTAATCATCCTGAATCTGTTCATCATGGACAATTCTTACTTTGCACAGCATGCGGCAATGCCATTGAAGTAGAAGATAAACGTATTAAACGTGCTATTACAGCTTGTGCTGGCGATCATGAGTTTAAAATCAACCGTCATCCAACTGAAATACATGGATTATGTGTAGAGTGCCAAGCAGAATAATATTATTCTGCTGCATTGCCTCGTTTTATTTCGAATACGCAAGGAAAGCGAGGCAATAACTTTACTGCTTAATGTTATTTCATGATAGCATTGGCGCATGAAAAGTACTGAGTCTAAACGTTCATCATTATTCATTCTTCTTACTTGGCTAACATTAGTCTTAATTTTATTTCAAATAATTTTTGTCATCGTAAATAATTTACAATCTGTTAAAACAATCCTTGAGATTAAAACCCAAATAGTTATTCCTAATATAATTATCCCGGGTATTTTATACGCGATACTGATGTATCTTATTTTTCATTTTCTTTTTTGTATCATTATTTGGTTGTGTGGTAGATTAATTGGGATATTGTGTAATTTCAATTGGCAGAAGACAACTAACTTAGCAATATACTTATGGATTTTTAGTGTTATTTATCTCTATCTATTAAATCAATATTTCTTTCCCTATTCGATATTTGGGCAAATGATGATGGAAATTATTCCACTTAATATCTTGCTCATTCTCGTCTATTTTTTCAGCATTATATTTTTAATTATCCTCGCATCTGCTTTTTGTGGTTTAGTAAAGTTATCTTTCAAAAGTGGCCCATTTGCAACCATTAGTATTATTTTACTAATCATCGTTCTGATTTCCTTAATAATTTGGCAACCAACATTCCGCCAATACAATACCTATGTTCCTCCTAAAAATAAACCTAATATCATTATTATTGGTATAGACTCATTACGACCAGACCACATCGATTTATCTCGTATGCCATTTTTGTATCATTATCTAAAACACACGACGAACTTTACGTTTGCACTTACCCCATTAGGC
>CAYGUK010000239.1:0-1615 GCA_964352985.1 uncultured Legionellales bacterium | reverse complement strand
TGAGACAAAATATCAAAATAGATAAGAAGTCGCATTAAGCCACAATCGAAATTGATTGTAAAGATTCTTCATCGATGAAATCAGGTGGGTTAATATAAACAGCCAACGGTAATGATTTTAATATGGGAGGGGTTCGATTAAACCTCACAGGATCTTTATTATACGCATTCATTAAAGTTAAATGCCGTTGAAATAGCATATCGTTTGCATCGCCATAATGAACAGACTCAGGAGTTAACCAACAAATATTGGAATGGTCGTGTTTTGTATTATACCAATTGAAATAGTGTAAACAGAATTGTTCAGCATTTTCTAACAACGGAAATCGTGTTGGAAAAGTTGGACAATATTTCATTGTTTTAAATTGCGATTCAGAAAAAGGATTATCATTGCTTTGATAGGGTCGTGTGTGCGATTTAATAACACCTAGATGTGCAAGTAATTGCGCCACCGATTGTGATTTCATACTCGGTCCATTATCGGCATGCAAAATTAATTTATCCTTTTCCACGCCTTGTTTAAGAATGGTTTTTTGAATAAGTTGCCTAGCGAGTTCTTTTGATTCACGATCTGCTATTAGCCACCCTACGACATAACGACTAAAAATATCAAGAATAACGTAAAGATAATAGTAGACAAGGCGTTGTTCACTTTTAAGCATGGTAATATCCCATGACCACACTTGATTAATGTCGGTTGCAATAAGTTCTGGTTTGACATGATTTTTATGTTGGCGTTGTTGACGTCTAGGTACCGTTTCTTGTTGAGATTGGAGTAGCCGATAAAATGTGCGAATGGAGCCATAATATTGGCCTTCATCAAGTAATTCGTAATAAACTTGATACGGTGTTTTGTCAACAAATCGCTTATCATGTAATAACTCTAAAATAATTTGCTGTTGTTTAGCATCTAATGCATTAGCCGGTAATGATGATGGTAAAGCAATTTTTGAGTCTTGTTTTTTTATTAAGCGATAGACTGTTGCTCGTGGAATATTAAGTCGTTTGCAAAGTAGGTCAATCGATACATGATGTGTTCGATTGACCTCATTAATATTATCAATTAATCGTTGTCTGTTTTCTCTGGAGGGAGGATGTGAGTCCCAAGAATCTCTGAGACTTTTTTTTGGAGCTCAATAATAGCCTCCGCCTGCTCAAGTTTTTTCTTAAGCCTAGTATTTTCATTTTGTAATTGACGATTAATTTTATCTGATGTGGAACGTTGTTTTATTGAATGGAATTTTCCTTCATCACGTTCTTTTTTCCATGTTGTGATCCGTGAATAATAGAGTCCTTCACGACGCAATAAAGCACCACGCTCATCGGGCGTATTACAGCCATCATAAGCTTTTAACACATCAAGTTTATATCGCTTTGTAAAGGTTCGCCTTGGTTGTCTTGGTTTTACTTGAGGGTTGGGGATGTTTTGAGCTGGCACCGAATCTGCGGTTTTATCTTTCGGCCTACGGCCTCCAGATAAAACCGCAGATTCGGGTGTAAGTGATTCTTTTTCCGACAGCTCTGTTGATACTGGCTTTGTCATTTTGCATATTTCCTTACCACCCTAGTTCTTATGTTTTACCACATTTTTGTCTCACTGTCCCTGGCACACAGGG
>CAYGUK010000238.1:0-1682 GCA_964352985.1 uncultured Legionellales bacterium | reverse complement strand
ATTATCTACACAGCCACAAACCCTGCTACAACCAAGTAAATCCGAACTAGCAGTTATAAAAAATAACATGACTACCCAAAAGATAACACGACTGACTAATGTTGCATAAGATCGTTGAATGTTTCTTTGTTTTACGCGATTAGAGCGGGCAACAAATTTAAATAGGCTATCAAATTTATTAATTAATTTTTTACTGATAAATCGTAATATATGAGCGACTATCCAGCCAACTATCAAAAGAGAAATTGCGGCAAGTAATTTCGGCGCATATTGTGCGACATGCGTGGAGATGTCGTGATACGTTTTTGTTAGGGTGGTATGCCAACTAAGGCTATTTTTTACTGTTGATGCCACTATTTCACCTAAATATTCAATTAAATTTGTTTGAATATCTTCACATGAAAGGAAATAATAACCACATTAGGTACAAAGAGATCATAATAAATGTATTTATCCATATTATTTTTAGTTTTTATCAGATAGGTAAACTTATTTGTTGTTTATATTATCTTGTTCCCAATAAATTATAAGTAAACTATAAAATAATAGAGGTTATTATGTCTTTAGATACGTATCAAAAATTATTGAGTCAACTACCTGCGAATACTAGTAAAACACAATTGTCAGTAGATAGCGAAGATTATTCACGCTCTTCTCAATTATTCCATCAAAAAAAGCTTACGGGCTTATTTGCTGATAATTATGATAAGGTTCCAGAACAAACACAACAAGAAAAATATGAAGCATTTATGCGTTCGATGGAGAAATTAAGAAATATGATAGAACCGAAAAAAGTAGGCGCTGAAACAACGCAGAACATTGAAAAAACACCAACCCAGTTTAAAAAATTTAAATAAAATCTCTTTTTCTAGAAATGGTACAATTTAATTTGTACCATTTCTAGAAACCAATTTAAAATTAATCAGTATTAAGATAGATTATTTTTAACTTAATATCTAGGACATTATTTTTTCTAATTATTTTATTCAATTTTCTTTTTTATCTAAACGTGAATAAGTTATACTAGGTTAAATTTCTTGGGGGCTTGTTTGTATGAAGCACAGCAAGCATATTTAAAAATAACAAAAATTACTAAGAATTCAATTCATATCATGTATACAAAAGATAATAAAATTAAAATTTTGCCGAATGCTATTTGGCTTAACTTAAAAGCCCATCCTATTAAACAACGCATGTTTGGAATTTTACAACTGATTCATTTGTTTGATGTATCAGATGAGTATTCAATTAATTCTATTGCTAACAGAATAAGATATCTCAATTGTAAAATTGATGAAGAGGATTGGTTGGCTGATTTGCGACATTATTGTCGAGGATGTTTAAGTTTTATTTTAATCAGTCATGATGAATATGATAATAAAAATTTACAAGAATATTGCACAAGCTTTGATTTAGTAAAACCTGATAATTATATTCCAACTGACATTGAATTTGCTATGACAAGAGCAACGTTTATCATCGATAAGTTACTTAATCATCAATTTTTTGACTGTGAAAAACCAGGTATTCAATATTATCAATATCGATGTCACTCCAATTTTAAATGAATATCACGGTGATACTTCTAAAACTTTTGAAGTTGGCCGAGTTTCTGATGTAGCCAAAAAACTAATTAAATGTGCTGAAGATTCTATGTATGTGGGCATCGAAGCGGTGCGAGT
>CAYGUK010000237.1:0-1711 GCA_964352985.1 uncultured Legionellales bacterium | reverse complement strand
GTATCTACTCACCCCTAACCCTAAAACAATTCCTGTCCATTAAGCACCATCTGAATAGCAATAAAAGGATTAATGCCTTTATTAGCCATGGTTTGTAAAAAACTTGAAATTCTACAATAAGCATCAGCATAATCTTTATTACGGAAACAACCCGATACTTTTTGTTTCACCTTAGCCATTCTTAGATCGCGCTCAGCTCGGTTATTAGTAAAAGCGACATCAGCCACTTTGGCAAACAGCAATACAGATGATTCATGTGTTTTCAATCGTTCCCAAAGATTATGCGCATCGGACTTTGCAATTTTACCGCGTTTACCGTTAGCTTTAGTTAGAATAACAGGTAACTCAGTTTCACCACGCGTGATGATATTTCTATATCGTTTTTGTAAATTGGCATATTCTTTTTCACTCAACTTCTTACGTTTTCTTTTTGAAATAACTTTACAGGTGGCTTGTAAAAGACGTTTCATATTTTTTGCCCAACGATAACCATTGGCGTCGATAATAAATGTCAGTTCCCGCAATATATGCGAACCACATAAACCGTGCTGGCAATTATCATAGGCAAAATACGATGCCCAACAATCATGAATAATCACGCCACCATATCGCGGTAGAATATTAATGTCCTCGATGGCTTGACCGCCTCGTGAGGGATGCAATTTCTTTAAAGTAATATCACCTGATGAATACACATGAATCCAATGATTTTCCTTATTTACCCTTAATGACGTTTCATCAACATGCAATGCAGCTTGTGATAATAAGGTATCAATCGCTTTGGCTTCCCACTCGCCTAATGCTTGATGTAGGCGTAATACGAATTTTAATATTGTCGCTTCTGAAAGCACGATAGCAAAGATCGATTGAATCAAAACTGTGATCTGTTTTAAGGACACCATTTGGCAAATTAATAGATTAATCACATAGGCTTTTAAACCATTGCCATAATGTAAGGGGCTTGACATGTTTGTTGGGAAGGTGGCTTTCACCGTCGCCTCGCAAACTGAACAATGCTTCACTTCGCCGTCCATGTGCTCTACTGTTTTCTCGAAAATAATATCGATTTTGGTTCGTCTTTCAATTTCAATGCAGGGTGCGCGCGTTAAATCCTCACCACAGCAAGTGCATTCATCAACAGTTATTAACGTTATGGTTTTGTTAATTCTAGTATTATTGGCAACACCCTCTTTTATTGCCTTTCCTTTTCCATGTGCGCCTGTTTGTGACTTAGCTGTTTCATCTTTGTCTGTTTGTGATGAGGGTATGCTGGAATTATCCTTTGTTTTTTTCGTTTTCTTTTCCAGAAAGATTGATAAGATTAAGTCGATTATCATTAGCATACTGTTAAACAGCATAATACTTTCACTGGTTAGTTTTCCAGATTGCTTTAGTTCGTTAAACGTTGATTTAAGATTGGCAACGTTTTCTCGCACTGATGCTTTGTCTAGGCTTGCCATAATAGTCCAGTTATTTTATTCACTGACTTTAGTATAACATGGCTTTTTTCGAGGCTCATAGTTGATCGGTATTGAACGATTTCAGTGAGATGCTTTTAAAATAACTCAGAATTAATTTTTTGATCTGTGGCGATCAATATTGGGCTTAAATGAGATGTTTTTCTGTGACACCACTTTTTAAATAAGTGCCGTCTAAAATCCTGTCAAGTTTTTTTTATGAATTTTTGAATTTATTTTAATGGAGGGGTGAG
>CAYGUK010000236.1:0-1845 GCA_964352985.1 uncultured Legionellales bacterium | reverse complement strand
TGTTTGGATGCAAAATTTTATTGAATTGTTTCATGATAATGATTATTTAAAATCAATTTTCATTACTTTTATCTTTAGTTTTGCTGTTGCACTTTTATCGATAGCGGGGGGCCTATTATTTGCGGTATTAGTCAATCGCGTGATAAGGGGGCATGGCACTTATAAAACACTTTTAATTTGGCCTTATGCAGTCGCACCTGCTATTGCTGGCATATTGTGGCGATTTATCTTCGATCCTGCAATTGGTGTTATACCGGAAGTATTACAAATTTTTGGTATTTCTTGGAATTATAATTTGCATGGTGGACAAGCATTATTTTTAGTGATTATCGCGGCAAGTTGGCAACAGTTAAGTTGTAATTTTTTATTTTTTCTAGCAGGTTTGCATGGCATTCCAAAATCATTAATTGAAGCTGCCGCAATGGATGGTGCTGGACCATTTAAACGATTTTGGACAATCGTTTTGCCTTTATTATCCCCGACAACTTTTTTTCTGTTGATCATCAATATAGTTTATGCTTTTTTTGATACCTTTGGTTTAATACAAGTTGTCACCAATGGTGGGCCTGCGAATGCAACAAATATACTTGTCTATAAAGTTTATAATGATGGTTTTGTTGGGTTAGATATTGGTGGATCATCTGCAGAATCCGTTATTCTGATGGGAATTGTTATTGTCTTAACCATTTTACAATTTAAATATTTAGAAAAGAGAGTGCATTATCAATGATGGTTGAAAAACATCCCATATTAAATGTTGTTACTCATGTGTTATTAATCATCGGTATAATCATCATTGGGTTTCCAATTTACATTGCGTTTGTTGCATCTACGCATCCTGCTACTGCGATGTTACACGCACCTATTCCATTATTACCTGGGCATTTATTTTTTCATAATTATTATACAGTGTTAAGTGTTGGCGTGCCTGGTTCAGGAGTTCATCAGGTTTGGCCGATGTTATTAAATAGTTTAATTATGTCTTTGTATATTGCACTTGGGAAAATAATTTTTGCTGTGCTATCTGCTTATGCGGTCGTTTATTTTCGCTTTCCCTTTAGAAAAACATGTTTTTGGTTGATTTTTCTAACTTTAATGCTACCTGTGCAAGTAAGAATTTTTCCTACATTTGAAATAGTTGCAAAATTAAATTTAATCAATACTTATTCGGGTTTGGCTTTACCTCTCATTGCTTCAGCTACTGCTACATTTTTATTTCGTCAATTTTTCATGACTTTGCCACATGAATTAATAGAAGCTGCAAAAATGGATGGTGCTGGACCAATTCGGTTTTGTAAAGATATCTTATTACCATTATCAAAAACAAATATACTCGCATTATTTATTATTATGTTTATTTATGCTTGGAATCAATATCTTTGGCCATTAGTCGTCACAACGAATAGTCATATGAACACGATTGTTATGTCGATGCAAAGCTTAGCAAGTCAAGCAGATCAAATTCCTCAGTGGAATTATATTATGGCAATTGCAATTTTAGGTATGTTGCCACCAGTCATTATTGTGCTGGTGTTACAACGATGGTTTGTTAAAGGTTTAGTTGATGTAGAGAAATAATGGCAAAATTAGTTTTACAAAATGCGCAAAAATTTTATGATAAAGTGCAAGTTATTCATGGTATTAATATTGAAATTAACGATGGTGAATTAATCGTTGTCGTAGGGCCTTCCGGTTGTGGTAAATCAACCTTATTAAGGATGATCGCTGGTTTAGAAGATATTAGTGCCGGAAAAATTTTTATTGATACTGAAGAAGTAAATCACAAGATGCCGAAAGAAAGAAATATTGCGATGGTATTTCAAAATTACGCGCTTTATCCTCACA
>CAYGUK010000235.1:0-1878 GCA_964352985.1 uncultured Legionellales bacterium | reverse complement strand
TCGTAGCATGAAAAATCCGAAATTTCTCTAATTCAGATCCGCGGAATGTGGGGTTTTAATATTGTAAAAAATAGCATTAATAATTGAACGCCATATATCAATATAATTAGTGGATTTTAATAATTTCTTTATTGTATCAGACGTATTGGCAAATATATTTCTAAAAGATGTGCCCGTCAGTTTATTGGCATAAATCAAATCATAAATCAAAGTTATTTCTGAAAGTTGTCTAACCTCATCTACCGACATGAAGTAATCTTCGTCACAAGTTGCGCCCATTATTTTATGAAGTCTATCTTCGCCTAATTTTACTTTTAAAAACTTAACAAATCCGGCGTCATTCTGGCATAAGGAAATGACATGAAGGACATTTATTGACTTTTGTCGAACATAAACACCATTTTTATATTGCCAATTGTGACAATGTAAAAGATAGTCAATTTTGTATGATTGTTCTTGACTTGCATGTGTTTTACTAAAAGTAAATAATTTAAAATATTCCTCAGGGGTCAGTTCCTGAGAATTCTCAGCATTGCTAATTAATGCGTTGTATGTTTCTTGAAATTTCATTAATTCGCTTTTTGCGATTAATGTTATGGGAAGTTCTGGATTTTCTAAATATACAAAGTAGGCTATTAATTCTTCTTGTTCTTTTTCCGTAAATTCTGTTCGTTTAAGTTCAATACAAGTACCACATTGTAATAGTCTTGACATCAAACTTTCACTCAAAAATATTGATGCAATCAATTTATCATTTGAAATTATTTGCTGTAACAATTGAAATTGATTTGTTGTTATATTTTGCAACACGGCGCTTGCAACAGGAAAATATAATGATTCAAGTAAATCGCAAGCTTTTGTCATATCTCCTTTTATTATAGCTGAGTTGATGAAACTTAATGCTTCCTCAGCGGAAAATTCAGGCAATAAGTGGAATAATAATATCACTCGATTTTCAGGTTTCACATTTTCATAAAGAGTGCTTAATATAAAGTCAACTAATTGTTTACGCGTTTCTTCATGAAGATAATCATATAAATATAATATTGCTTCAGATATGGATTCTAAATTGATTTGTTCAATAAACCTAAAAACATTAATAAGTATTTGTTTAATAAGTTCTGATCGTTCAGTGCTTTCTGGCAGCAATGATAGTAAGATGAGTAATGTATCCTGTTGGTCAGTTAATCGCGTATTATTATCCTGTATCCATCTCAATAAATCGCTAGCCTGCTCTGGATGTTTATTATAAAGCAGACGTAGTTGTGAAAATTCTAATTCATTTAATTTAAAGTCATCTTCACTTACCACTCTTTTTAATAAATCATCCTGTATTTGCTGCAAATAATGAATTTCAGCAGAACTACAATCTGATATTTCGCATAGTTCTGAGCAATGTTGTAAAAAAGTAGCCACATCAAATGCCATGTTTGATGTTTCAGGACTATAACTATAATTCTGACAGAATAGTTTAATTAACTTTTTAATTTCATTACTGACAAACTTATAAAGTTCATTTGTCTTAGAATAGTTATTCATTAGCTGGTGAACTTCTGCCAACAATAATTCGAGTTCTGATAAGTCACATTTTTCAGGGGTTTTGCCGAATTCCTTTAGTTTTGATTTAAATTGCTTAAGCTTCAATTTTAATTCTTTCGCAATTTCTATATCAAATTTTTTCATTTGTATTGTTACAGGTGAAGTACCTGGCTCAAATGATTCATGCATGGCTGTTGTAAGTGGTGTTTTTCTATTAGTAAATAGGACGAGATTAACTAATAGAGTGTTTTTTAAAAATAGCCTAACATCATTATCTGTAACATCATCTCCACCTAGAATTGCTTTAATGGCATGATAAAGTTCTTGATATTGTAGAGA
>CAYGUK010000234.1:0-1935 GCA_964352985.1 uncultured Legionellales bacterium | reverse complement strand
GAACCCACACCATCAGCTTGGAAGGCTGAGGTTCTACCATTGAACTACACCCGCAAAATAAAACCGGCTCGGCCTTTAGTTTTAGTTCTAAAGACAGCCAGTAATAATTTGGAGGGAGAAGGATTCGAACCTTCGAAGGCATAGCCGGCAGATTTACAGTCTGCTCCCATTGACCGCTCGGGCACCCCTCCATTTTAGCTCTAGCCAAAACTGATTATTACAGTTTTTTACATAGCATAAGACAGAGGACTAAGGATAGAATCGCTATTGGTCAATTTTGCCCTTAATCCTCTGTCTTTTACCATTTTTTAGCTGTAAAAAATAAAGCAGCGTATTTTGCTGTAGTTTAAGCCCTATGTCAACCATAAATTGAGAACTTAGGTGAACTCAGTTTGAAATACTCGATAAATTAGTGTCAATATTTCAAATGACACACAAAAAATACCAGATATAACAAAAGCACACTATTAATCAATATGCTCTGTTATGAACATTAAATTAATACATATTATCTATAGCTGAACTAACATTAAAAATTTTAAATATAACTGCAACATTGTTTTCCAGAATGACTAATGCCATTACAACGAGCACAAACCATCCATAACAATTTTATTTTTTTACACTATAATTGATAATAGAGTCAACTCAAGGAAAACGGCTATGGACCATCATTATGAAGATATTTTTGCTTTTTTACAAACAAATCATGCGTTTAGAGGCATTAGAGAAGAAGGTCTATTAGAGTTAATCGATTTAATTACAGAGAGTCACTATAAAGAAGGCGAATATATTTCTCATGAGGGTGAAATTGCCGAACATCTCCATGTCGTTAGAGAAGGTCATGTTGAAATATTAAAGGAAAACAAAGGCGATGCTCATTCACACATTATCGCATCATTAAGTATTGGTGATACAATTGGCGAATTATCACTTATCGAAAATTCACCCCATGCTGCGCGTTCTGCTTCAATAAAATCAATTACACCATCACATCTCTATACATTCAGTAATGATGATTTACATTCAACAAAAGTAGAACCTGATGTATACAATATTTTAGTCGCGAATTTAGCAAAAGTAGTATGCCGTCGCTTACGAATAAGTAATGAAGCAAAAACAGGAGGCAGTGATTAACGTTTAGCTCCATTTATCAAACCAATCTTGACGGCAATTTTTCCGATAGTTCTCTCTGATTCACTATGCTTATGTGCTAAATGTATTTCATCTAAAAAATAAGTCTTATCAATATGAGTAACTAATTTTCCATCCTCAATTAATTTTTTTAAGTAGATTAAATCAGATTGAGAATGTTTTAAGATAACTGTTTTATTTTTTTTGTAGCGAAATAAATTTAAAAACCAGTCACATAGAAAACTTAAGTGTGGTACTGTTGTAATATAAATTCCCTTGTTAGCAAGATAATTTTTTGCAATGGAATATCGTTTTGCATCAACAACATCAAAAATAATTTGATACTTTACACCTTCAATAAATACGGGTTGATGTTTATAATCGATTACTTCATCTGCGCCTAACAATTTTACAAATTCGATATTCTTTGTAGAACAAACAGCAGTAACATGTGCGCCAAGAGCTTTAGCAATTTGCACGGCAAATATACCCACACCACCAGACGCGCCAATGATTAAAACTTTATTATGTTGTTTACATTGGCCTAAATCACGCAATGATTGTAATGCCGTTGTTGCGGCACAGGGAATAGTAGCTGATTCAATAGACGAAAAAATTTTTGGATTAGTAATTATGAATTTTTCTTTAAGAGTAATTAACTCAGCATAGGTTTCACCTGATTTTTTATTGGAACGTCCAAAAATTTGATCACCTACTTTTAATTTACTAATTTTACTTCCACACTTTATGACTTCACGACTTAAGTCAAAGCCAAAAAAAACTCGAAATTGGAAGGGTAGA
>CAYGUK010000233.1:0-1946 GCA_964352985.1 uncultured Legionellales bacterium | reverse complement strand
AAATAAGTATAGCCAATAGGTTTATCTAATTTTATATTTGCCTCAGATAAAATACAGTCCGACTCCATATAGGCTTCAACAACTTCAATTATTCTTTCATCTAAACAAATTTTCGATCCGCTATACAAAGTAAATGGATCCACAAATTTCTTAGGGAAATCTTTCTTATAATAACCAAATGAACCCGCTACAGCCGGATATTTAAGCGCATTTTCGGCCTCAGAAATAAATTTATCAAGCAGATCCTGATCAAAAATATTTCGCAAAACAACCACTCCAAATTGATCTAATACACCAATTAATTCATTGATTTCAAAATTTATTTTAGAAAAATCTCTAACGAGATCGAATAGGTTAATTGTATTCATGGTTTATCCAAGCACTCTAAAAATTTGTATTTAAATCAATAGGGTTTACTTCATTACTTTGTCTTATACCTAATAAGAAACAAAGTCGATTACAAAATATTTCACTGCTCTTTGATGAGTCAACAATATGTTTATATTTTTCTTGCGCTAATGTCGCATACTCTTGCATTATTTTGGGGTTGTCAACTGCAAACTGCACCCTATATTGTAAATCACTCATGTCCCACTCAAAAGGTAAATAGGATTCGTCTTTAATCCATAAGTTAGGCCAAGTACAAATATGGCTCATATCTTGTTTGATTATACATGCGCCACTTATAGCAATTTCAAAATCACGCAAAGAAATTTCACCCAGTCCAAAAGGACTTATCGCCGAAACTGTGTTCCTAAGTTCTTTTAAATAGGCTTTATGTGAAATTTTATCAGATGGTAGAATATGACTGAGTTTGCTTTTTATTAGCTGCCTACTCATTGAAATTGTTTTACAGCTATATTTTGTTCCTATTCTACATGTGATTAAGTGGCTTCTTAGGTTATAAGGCGATTTCCATTTATTTTTATAGCGCAAATGACGTAGACATGGATATTTAAATAAATAATTATGAATTTCTCTATATCTACCAAAATAACCTAGTCCAGAATTCCATGCATTCATTACTTTAACTAAATCACTCGAATCCGGAATATAATTTAAATGATGATCACTTCTAACACCTTCATCAACGTTAAAACGTGTATGAATAAATTCTGAATAAATACGCGCACCATGATATGTAGTTAAATATTTATTTTTATCTTTAAGAATTTGGTTTTTCAAATAAAGATCTACATATGGTAAAACCATGAAATGAGTCGTTCCAGTACTATCAGATATATCATACCATATGATTTTTTTAACTCTAGATCTAAGACCCGTCAAGATTTCATAAATATAATCAACTCCCTTACCCAACCAATACTCTGTAAACCACTTACTAGATAAAATGACTATATCACATTCAATATTCTTTAACGAATTTGTAAATTTTAAATTTATACCATATGAACCTTTTAATTCATTTATAACCTTATAAAGCGGAACTAAGAAGCAAACTTCATTTGGTGAATAGTTATTAGAATGTAATACAGAAATATTCATATTAATTTGTATAAAGACTAAAAAGGTCCATCCACTGTGTTAATATTTTATTATAGGCATAATATTTCTTAATTTTAATCTGTGCATTTTTTGAAATTGAATATCTAAAATTTGAATCTAAAATCAATTTATGGACTGAATTTGCTAATTCCAAAGAATTTGAAATTGGTACTAACAACCCATTTTTATTATTATCTATAATTTCAGATGGACCATACATACAATCAGTTGAAATACAGGAGAATCCTGCACGCATTGCTTCCAATAATACATTAGGCTGTCCCTCATAGTCAGAACATAATACAAATATCTGCCCTGGCCTGTATTTTTCATAAATTCGATCAGATCTTCCACATAAGGTAATGACGCTCTCAAGATTCAAATCAATTATCTGTTGTTTTAGCTTCAAATATAGTGCGCCATCGCCATATAAATCAACC
>CAYGUK010000232.1:0-2005 GCA_964352985.1 uncultured Legionellales bacterium | reverse complement strand
TCATATGACAATGGAATAAATGAAGAATCTACACTTGAGTTAGATGAATTAACTGAACATGAACACGTTTCATTACAGGAAGAAAAGGCCACTATTCAAGACGAAAACATTGCCAAACATAATGTAATACCTCTTGCAGAAACAGAAATTGTTTTAGCTGAAGATTCTGATTTAGAGCAAGATCTAATTGCCGAAGAAATAGTCGAAACAAATGCTGAAGATGAAAATCTGGTTAATGCGGATGACAATGAAACAATTGCTTTATCAGACCAAATTGAATCACCAGCACAAACTGCAAAAAGTCCTAATAGTTTTTCTGAGCTCGTATCAGCTTACACCAAAAAAGAAAAAGATGAAGACCAAAAAGAAAATCAAGAGAGTTTAGAAGTTGAACAAGTCTGATAAAGAAAAAATTCAAAAAGTATTAGCGACAAGTGGTATCGGATCGAGACGTAAAGTTGAACAATGGATCCGTGAAGCACGTATTTGTGTTAATGGACAATTAGCTCATATCGGCATGAAAATTGATTTATCGGATAAAGTGACTTTTGATGGAAAAAACATCAATCTTATTAATCAGGATGAAGTGGCAACTCGAGTCATTTTATATTATAAACCAGAAGGACAAGTTTGCACGCGACGAGATGAACAAAATCGTGAGACAATTTTTAAATCCCTACCCAAAATCAATCCTGGTCGTTGGATCAATATAGGTCGTCTCGATATTAACACATCGGGTTTATTGTTATTAACAAATAATGGTGAATTGGCTAACCAATTAATGCATCCTAAATCTGATATCGAGCGTGAATATTGTGTCAGAATTTTTGGTCATGTCACCGATGAAATATTATCCCGCCTTCTAAAAGGGGTGAAACTAGAAGATGGCTTTGCAAAATTTCATCACATCGTGATCAAAGGCGAGGGCAAGAGTAATCAATGGTATCAAGTTATCATTAAAGAAGGCCGCAAACGTGAAGTGAGACGTTTGTTTGAAAGCCAAGGTTTAAAAGTCAGCCGCTTAATTCGTATACGATTTGGCTCAATCAGTTTACCTCGTACTTGTCGTCCAGGAGAATATCTTGAATTAACTAAGCGAGAAATCCAGAGTTTGAAAAACGGATAAATTTTATATCTATAATGATCCTGCTTTAAATTACAGTAAATCATCGCCAACATGTTTAACCGTTTTGTATTTAGATTTCCTCACATCCACTACACCCAATGATCTTGCATATGAATGTGTAATGGATATAGACCACCAACTATATTCGAAAATCAAATGTTGGTGGTATATAGTCCACGCTTAACAGAATTGTTTGTGTAAATTTTATTTAACATGCTGCTATCAATCCTTTTGCTATTGTTTTACGGCAGGTTTCGTCACTAATAAAAGTTTCTGCAACTCCTCGAGTTGTTTCGGTATAGTGGCGTCTCGCCAAAGCAAAAATGCCCAGCGTAATAACACAACAAACGCCGATTAATGCATTATAAAAGCATCTTAATGCGTAACTATCATTGTGATTTGAAAATTGTTGGATATTTTCTTCAACCATGTTTGGTATGGTTTGTTCTTCTAATTGTTGATATTTAATTGCGTCACTATCTGGGCTGTAAAATTGACTAAATTCGGTTTCACATTTGTCACGAATTTGTGCGACAGTTAAATTAAAACGCTGACAAACTCTTTTGGGATGATTACCAATATAGTTATCTGCAAGATTTAACCAACGTTTAATACGAGAGTAACGATGATATTCAGCAGCTTCTGCAAAATCTTCGATCACCGCATATAAATTTCCGAGTGCTTCGGCCGTGAGTTTTGTTCGTTGGGAACGATGAAGATCTTGATCGAGTACAAAATCGTCATATAGATCACGAACCTGTTGGTCTATAATGCTAAGAATTTTATTTTTATTTTTTTCTTTATTAAAATGAAGACATTCCCTTAAATCAAAAATTAATCTTTTTCTAAATAGAAATTTAACATCATGTAATTCTAAAG
>CAYGUK010000231.1:0-2023 GCA_964352985.1 uncultured Legionellales bacterium | reverse complement strand
CACAAGAGCGTGGAATTACCATTACTTCAGCTGCTACAACTTGTTTCTGGAATGGGATGGAAGGCCAATTTCCTAAAGAATATCGAATTAATATTATCGATACGCCCGGACACGTGGATTTTACAATCGAAGTAGAGCGTTCTTTACGTGTGCTCGATGGTGCTGTTGCTGTATTTTGCGCTGTTGGTGGTGTTGAACCACAATCTGAAACAGTTTGGCGTCAGGCTAATAAATATAAAGTACCTCGCATGGCATTTGTTAATAAAATGGATCGCACAGGTGCAGATTTTTCTCGCGTTTTAGGCCAAATTAAGAAACGTCTAGGTGCAACACCGGTTCAATTACAATTACCAATTGGGAAAGAAGATTACTTTAAAGGTGTGGTGGATCTCGTCGCCATGCGTGCGATCATTTGGGATGATGAATCTAAAGGTGCTAAATTTGAAATAATTGAAATTCCTGATGATTTAAAGGATGAAGCTCAGTCTTTACATGAACAGCTTGTTGAAAGTGCTGCTGAATCATCTGAAGAGTTGATGGAAAAATATCTTGAAAATGGTGAACTTTCAGTTGAAGAAATTAAAGCTGGAATTCGTGCTCGTACCATTGCTGACGAAGTTGTGCCTGTTATTTGTGGTACTGCCTTCAAGAATAAGGGTGTCCAAACTTTACTAGATGCTGTTATTGATTACATGCCAGCACCGACTGATGTTCCTTCTATAAGTGGAATATTGGATGATGCAGCAGAAACACATGCTGAACGTCATTCAACTGATAATGAACCTTTTGCTGCGCTTGCTTTTAAAATTGCAACCGATCCCTTTGTCGGTTCATTAACTTACTTCCGCGTTTATTCTGGTGTTGTGTGCGCTGGTGATACTGTTTATAACCCTGTTAAACGCAAGAAAGAACGTATTGGTCGTTTGCTTCAAATGCATTCTAATTCAAGACAAGAAATCAAAGAAGTACGTGCGGGTGATATCGCAGCAGCAGTTGGTCTTAAGAGTGTTACTACAGGTGATACTTTATGTGCGCTTGATGATGTAATTACCCTAGAAAGAATGGAATTTCCTGAACCCGTTATCCATATTGCAGTTGAGCCAAAAACCAAAGCTGATCAAGAAAAAATGGGTATTGCGTTAGGCAAACTTGCACAAGAAGATCCTTCATTTAGAGTTCATACTGATGAAGAATCCGGACAAACAATTATTGCCGGTATGGGTGAGCTACATCTTGAAATTATTGTTGATAGATTGAAACGTGAATTTAATGTTGAAGCTAATGTTGGTAAGCCGCAAGTAGCTTATCGTGAAACAATTAAAAAGGCAGTTGAGCAAGAAGGTAAATTTGTTCGTCAATCTGGTGGTCGTGGTCAATATGGTCATGTCTGGATCAAAATTGAACCTCGTCAACCTGGTGAAGGTTATGAGTTTGTAAATGCCATTGTTGGTGGTGTTATTCCAAAAGAATATATTCCAGCCGTTGATAAAGGTATTCAAGAACAAATGAAAAATGGCGTTATTGCCGGTTACCCCGTCGTCGATGTCAAAGTCACTTTATACGATGGTTCTTATCATGATGTCGATTCTAGTGAAATGGCATTTAAAATTGCGGGATCGATGGGTTTCCGTGAAGGTGCGCAAAAAGCAACGCCAATTCTTCTTGAACCAATCATGAAAGTTGAAGCTGTTACCCCTGAAGACTACATGGGTGACGTGATGGGTGACTTGAATCGTCGCCGTGGAATTTTACAAGGTATGGAAGATACACCATCCGGTAAAACGATTCGTGCGGAAGTTCCTTTGGCTGAAATGTTTGGTTACGCAACAGACTTGCGTTCTTTAAGCCAAGGTCGAGCAACTTACACGATGGAGTTTGCAAAATATGCTGAAGCACCTGCCAATATAGCAGATGCCATTATTCAGAAAAAATAGGTTTAACTTTTAATAAAGCGAAAGAGGGTAATTCCCATGTCCAAGGAAAAATTTGAACGAAATAAACCCCATGTGAACGTTGGCACAAT
>CAYGUK010000230.1:0-2071 GCA_964352985.1 uncultured Legionellales bacterium | reverse complement strand
ATCCTATAGAAGCGGCTGCAGCACTTGATAAATTAGAAACAAAAAAAGAAGTGGTAAACGCACCAGTTCACGCGGGTGGACGTGGTAAAGCTGGCGGCGTTAAATTAGTCGAAGGCAAAGAAGCAGTCACTGAAGCAGTATCAGCGATGTTAGGTCAAAGACTCGTGACGTATCAAACTGATGAAAATGGTCAACCAATTAATCAAGTTTTAATTGAAGAAACTTGTGATATCGATAAAGAACTTTACTTAGGTGCTGTCATTGATAGAGCAACAAGACGTGTTGTTTTTATGGCATCAACTGAAGGTGGTGTTGAAATTGAAAAAGTTGCGCATGAAACACCAGAAAAAATCTTCAAAGAAGTCATTGATCCGTTATTAGGTGTTTGTCCCTTTCAATGTCGTAGTATTGCTTTTAAATTAGGTTTGAAAGATGATCAAATAAAACAATTCACAAATATTATGACAGGGCTTGGTAAATTATTTGTTGAAAAAGACTTAAGCTTGTTAGAAATTAATCCATTAGTTATCACCAAACAAGGCAATTTATTATGTTTAGATGGTAAAATAAATATTGATGAAAATGCCATGTTCCGTCAACCACAATTAAAAGCAATGCGTGATACCACCCAAGAAGATGAACGTGAAACGCGTGCTAAAGAATGGGAATTAAATTACATTGCACTAGATGGCAATATCGGTTGCATGGTAAATGGTGCCGGTCTTGCAATGGCGACAATGGATTTAGTGAAATTACATGGCGGCATGCCTGCAAACTTTTTAGATGTTGGTGGTGGTGCAACGAAAGAACGTGTCACCGAAGCATTCAAAATTATTTTATCTGATAGTAAAGTGAAAACAGTATTAGTTAATATTTTTGGCGGTATAGTTCGTTGTGATTTAATTGCTGAAGGTATTATTGGTGCAGTCAGTGAAGTGGGAATGAAAGTACCTGTGGTTGTGCGTTTGGAAGGTAATAATGCTGAACTTGGCGCAGAAAAATTAACGGCGAGTGGTTTAAATATCATTGCCGCAGAAAGTTTAAAAGACGCAGCAGATAAAGCTGTGAAAGCGGCAGGAGAATAATCCATGAGTATATTTATAAACAAAGAAACTAAAGTAATTTGCCAAGGTTTTACTGGTAAACAAGGGACATTTCATAGCGAACAAGCGATAGAGTATGGTACTAAAATGGTTGGTGGTGTCACACCAGGCAAAGGAGGTCAAACTCATTTAGGTTTACCTGTTTTCAATACTGTTGAAGATGCAGTTGATAAAACAGGCGCTAATGCTACTGTAATTTATGTGCCTGCTTCTTTTTGTAAAGGTTCAATTATTGAAGCTGCTGATGCCGGTATTGAATTTATTGTTTGTATTACTGAAGGAATACCAACAATTGATATGTTGGAAGTAAAATATTATTTAGAAAAAAATACCCATGCGAGGTTGATTGGTCCAAACTGTCCAGGTGTCATCACTCCAGGAGAATGTAAAATTGGTATCATGCCAGGTTCTATTCATAAACCTGGTAAAGTCGGAATTGTTTCTCGCTCAGGTACGTTAACTTATGAAGCGGTAAAACAAACAACTGATGCAGGTTACGGTCAAACAACTTGTGTTGGAATCGGTGGTGATCCTATTCCTGGCACGAACTTTATTGATGTTTTAAAAGCATTCCAAGATGATGCCAAAACAGAAGCGATTGTCATGGTGGGTGAAATTGGTGGTAGCGCTGAAGAAGAAGCGGCTGAGTTCATAAAAGATTATGTTAAAAAGCCCATTGTTGCTTATATCGCTGGTGTAACAGCACCGCCGGGTAAACGGATGGGACATGCTGGAGCAATTATTGCTGGCGGTAAAGGAACAGCAAAAGATAAATTTGCAGCACTTGAATCAGCTGGTGTTCGCACTGTGCAATCAGTTGCTGATATTGGTCAAGCCATTGGTGAAATTACAGGCTGGTAAGTTATCTATTTAAAATAAAAAGGCCAGAATTTTTCTGGCCTTTTTATTTTTTGTGCGCCAGGCATGGCGTAATTCTAGGTGGTGGAAGTCCGCTGCGCGCCGTGGAA
>CAYGUK010000229.1:0-2164 GCA_964352985.1 uncultured Legionellales bacterium | reverse complement strand
GATATTCCCTGTTATCAAAATCAAGCCATGCGTAATGCTTTTTTAAATGATCTATATCAACATGGCGTCGATTTAAGTTTTAATAAAAAAAATATTCATTTAACTAAAAGAGAGCATTTGTTAGCAAAAGAACTAATACGCGGCAAAACGATGAAGGAAATCGGTGAAACACTGTTTATTTCACCACGCACTGTTGAATCACATATTGATAATATTAAAGATAAGTTTGCAATACGCAAACGTTCAGAGTTAATCAATTTATTGTCACAACTCTTAAAATAAACTGTTAATTATTTATCCTTGAAACAATTTCCTGACAGAAAGCTGACTTGGCATTTGCATAATCCAATCTATTATCAAACTTTTGTGCTAACTGAATTTTTAGCTTTTCATATTCTTTAGCAACATCCGGATATTTGATTAAGTAATCTCTAAAAAATAAAGTGTGTTGATAGAATAAACTATGAATAAACGTTTAGTTATCATTGAAATTCTATTTGTATCGTGTTTATTGTTATTTTGGCATATAAACTAAAATAATGGAAGATAACACGTAAGAGTCAAAATTAATATTATCTCATTTGACTCTGTAAAACCTTCAAATATTTTCTTTAATAGATCGAAAGTTTTATGGAAACTTGAAATCCCTCAAAGCTGTATAGTTTTCAAAAATAGACACATCTTCATCTTGAAATTGTAAAATAGCAAGAGATTACCAGATTTTGTTGAAGTATTTCAAATTCAATTGAAAATTTCATAGTCACATTCAGCTGTCGACACCTTATTTCGAGTAAATTATGAGAAATAAATATTTAGCATTTCACGATAATCAAATTCGCCAAATGTTAATTTATAAAATTAGTTAAGAATTATTGTAACGAGGCGTTTTATACCATCAAGATGGATTTGTATAATAATGATATAGGTTGATAAATGAGGTTACCAAAATTTAGAATCAAAAAATATACCTTAAAAATTCAAGTTTTAATATAAATTATAACGGTTAAATATTTAATGTCACTCAACCTGCCTGTTAGCTTGTTATGCCATGCGCTAAACGAATAATAATATTTCAAATAAATACCTTATTATTTGCTACAGAGTTAAAGCTCAAATGAAAAATAAGCTGAGATCAGCGATAAACTAAATTATTCTCACTTATCCTAGCCTTTGTTTTTGATACCTTGGAGCGACGTAATCTTCGGCTCGACGTTTTACAGTTCTTGAAACATTTGCAATAACACTTTGATAAAATTGAATCCAACAATTTTCGCTCGATACTTCTACAGAAGATGACGATACAGACTGATTATGATCGATAGAAACATCCGCTGGTTTTGGGTTATGCAATGTTCTTAATACGTCTTTTATAATATTTTGTTTTTCTTGTTTTGTTATATTTTTTCGACTTGAAGCACCACGACCTCTGTATCGAGTATATGCCTTCTCAATCGTTTCTGTTTCACCTATTGTGTTAAAACGGACAAGCCATATTGAGAAATCATATTCATCTACAATTAATGGAATTCTATAGAAAGAACAAAAATCATTTATGAAGGTTTTTTCTACGCCTAGCTTTCTTTGTTTATATTCGTTATCAATATATTTTTGTACTTGATTATAAGAATAATCAAAAGTATAACCGCAATTGATGCAGAGATGATCGATTAAAAATACGGCTCTAGTAGAATAAAGTGGCACTTTGTGATATTCACGCTTCATTTTCGGCTTTTTATGAAAAATTGCAGTTGATGAATTGTTTGATTCTTGGTCTTTTGGACCATCAATTGATGAAGTAACAGATGTTGTAAAATCTTGATTTGTTGTAGGATCACTGAGTATTGGAAATAAATCAAAATAAGATGAATGGAATATATTTACAGCTTGCTTGCTATCCTTTACCTGATGAAATAAAGGGTCAAGTTCCACAATTTCTGGTAGCTCCGCCAGTTCATAGAGTTCATCATTTTGTTGATTTTCATCAAGGACTTCTCTTCTGATATTTTGTTCATCACTAAACATCCCTACTCCTTTACATTTAATATTATTAATCTTTCACAGAGAACAATGAATAAAGTTAAATTAAATATTTAAAACTAATGAACGATTTATTTCCATAAGAAATTATTTATATAGTAAAATTATTTTATTTACGCTAATTTAG
>CAYGUK010000228.1:0-2201 GCA_964352985.1 uncultured Legionellales bacterium | reverse complement strand
GCTTAATATCCCACGAAAATTGCACAAAAGACTTGTTATTCTTTGATAAATCAGTATTATTCACATTCCAACGAAATTACGTTACATCAATTGTAATTCCTTTGAATTTCAATTTAAAAACGGGTCGTTAGCTCAGTCGGTAGAGCAGTAGACTTTTAATCTATTGGTCATAGGTTCGAATCCTATACGACCCATATTTATCTTTTGTATCTTTCTTTAAATACATGATCATGTTAAAAAGCATTCCCAAATCGAGGGAAGTTGTTTCTTAGTTTAGAGCTCTGCCTATGAATTGACGTTATATAGAATAAAAAAGTAGAATTAGGCAAAACAATAGATGTAGCAATGCCCATTGTTTATACCCAAAGCTAAATTTAAAACAATAATTTTTAATCAGAGGGATAACTATTTACCTCTGATTTGTAGCAATAAAAACACTTAATCGACAGGCACAAATATCTATAAATACCTGATTGAAACATTCTTAAAATGGATTATAAATTGCAGCAATGAATATAACTAAATATATTAATCAGTTGGCTATTCAAAATTATCAAATAGCAGAAATTGGGATAGAACATGCTTATCAAAATCAGTATCAATATTGGTATATTGATACTAGTTTGCCAGAAGAGTTGCCTGAATGTTGGACTCTGGATCGCATCAATAAATTAAAAATAAAAATTAATAAATTACAAGTTTCACCCATTATACACGGTAATTTTAAAGCACCGCTTTGCCATGAAGTTGACATCATAAGAGAGGCGGCAATATGCCACGTTAAAAAAGAAATCGATCTAGCTGAAACATTAAATGCCCCGTTAATTATACACGCCGGTGCAATTGTCGAGCCGAGATTAGTGCAAACTGCAAAACAATATGCCTTAACACTTTTTCTTAAAAGTTTAATAGAATTGAAAAATTATGCTGAGAGTAAAAATGTGAGTATCTGGCTTGAAAATCTTTGTAACTATAAACACTATAAACCATTTCATTATATTTTTACCCATGAAGCAGAATTTGATTTTATCTTTAATGCAATTGACTTACCTTTTTTTCTGGATATTGGGCACGCTAATATTGGACAAGGCAATCCTATTGCCTATTTTCAAAAATACCATCAACTTATAGTGGGGATGTCGTTTAGTAATAATAATGGAGAAAAAGATCAACACTTTGCACTGAATAAAGGTAATATTAATTATGAATTATTACTCGCTGAAATAAAGAAGTTTGAATGGCATGGTATTATCGCTTTTGAAACTAGAGTAAAGGATCTGCGTTCAAATATTAAAGATATGAATGGTGTATTGGATAAAGTATCATAATGAAAATACAGAATTTTAAAATTTCCAAACTTCGCTTTCCGCTGAAAAAACCATTTTCAACGGTATCTCGTCAAGTCACGCATATTGATGCTCTTTATTTGCAATTATTTGCTAACCTGACTCATGGCACCGCATTTATTTATCATGACGTATCATCCCATGATGACATTATCAAGTTTATTGAAAGCTTGGTTTATAATCATTTGCAAAATATTCAACTTGATCATATAGCAGAATGGAAAATCATTTGGCAAACACTAAGGCAAAATACAAATTCAGCATTTAATTCTGCCTTGGCTTTGCTTGATATCGCTTTGTGGGATGCTTTCAGTAAAAAAGCTAATCAGCCGCTCTATCAATTTATTAGTAACAAAAAACAAACTCAAAATGTTCCACTTTATGCAACGACAGGATGGCTATCTTTTAATGAAAACGAATTATTAGATGAAATTAATTATTATCAGAAAATGGGGATTAACGCATTTAAACTTCGACTTGGCCATAAAGATGATATTGCTAGAGTTAATACTATTCGAGCGGCGGTAGGACAAGAATTTCATCTCATGTTAGATGCTAACCAGCAATTTAATTTTTCACAAATCCAAAAACTGTCCGCTTCATTACAACCTTATAAAATCACTTGGCTTGAAGAACCACTCAGTGATCTTAATGATTACCCTAACTTGCAAAATATCACAAATATTCCCCTAGCATTAGGTGAAAATTTTACAGATGTTTATCAATTTAAAAATGCCATAAATAAACAATATGCGACAATTTATCAACCTGATATTGTGAAGTGTGGAGGGATAACGGGCATTATTGCCTGCGCTGAATTAATCGACAAATACGCATTACATTTATGTAATCATT
>CAYGUK010000227.1:0-2206 GCA_964352985.1 uncultured Legionellales bacterium | reverse complement strand
TTTTTAATATTTTTCAGCAAAATACCATGCAGCTTTTTTATCGGGCATGGCAACAAAGTAATTTGCCTATTAGCTTTGAGTCAAAAAAATCATCAAAAGCATTATCATTTATTAAAAATTTAACAGGCTATAGTAACACTAATTACTATCCTGAAGATGTTCAATATTACTATGCGGGATTAATGAGTGGTGCCACGAAAAGTAAAATGGGTCTTTGCGTTTTAATCGGAAATTATTTTTCTTTGCCGGTTAAATTAGTTGAGTTTCAAGGCAAGTGGTTATCGCTACCAAAAAAAGAAAAAACAAGTTTAAGTCAAAATGGACAATATAATCAACTGGGGCAAACAAGCATGTTGGGTAACCGTGCTTTTATCGTAAATAATCATTTTATCTTATCAATTGGTGTCATTAGTTTTTTGCAATACAAAGAATTATTACCCAATGAAAAAATGCTTGAACAACTTTATCACTTTATACGTGCTTATGTCGGCGATATGAAATCATTTTCGTTAAGTGTCAAACTTGATATGAGCACTATCCCATTTTGTTTTTTATCAAAGCAAAAAACAGCACGATTAGGTTTGACTACATGGCTCAAAACTAAATCTATTAACCGACCAACGACACAGGTTCTACTTGCAATTAATAAATGGATGAAACCTCATGAATACGAATGACTTAATTTCTCTCGTTGCAAAATTAAATGCCGAGTCAAAAGTTTCTCTGGAAAAAGCAACGCAGCAATGTGTCAGTTTGCGCCATTACAATGTTGAATTAGAGCATTGGATATTTGTTTTAATTGAAGATACAAAATGTGAATTTCATCAATTATTAATTCAAGCCGGTTTAGATATTGAAAAAATAAAATTAGCGCTGTTAAAAAAATTAGAACGTTATCCATTAGGTAACGAACAAGCGCCTGCGATTTCATCACGCCTTATCGATTTATTACGTGAAAGCTGGCTTGCTTGCAGTGTGAATCTTGCTTTTCAAGAAATAACAACGGGTGTATTACTTTATACCTTAATATCTCATACTATTTTTAATCAATTGATCAATAATATTTGTGATGAGTTTAATCAATTGAATGCAAATTTAATATTAGAAAAACTCACACCACAAAGTTTAGAACAAACTCATAACAAATTACCATCAATACCTAATCAAGCTTTATCTCAATATACCATTAATATAAATCAACTAGCTGATGCGGGTAAAATCGATCCGGCATTTGGTCGTGAAGGTGAAATTTTGCAAATGATCGATATTTTAATGCGTAGACGTCAGAATAATGTATTGTTAGTGGGGGAGCCAGGCGTAGGGAAAACAGCAATTGTGGAAGGCCTGGCTTTGCAAATCGTGCAAAAAACAATCCCTGATCGGCTACGCAACTTTTTAATTTACAATTTAGATTTTGGTTTATTACAAGCAGGGAGTGGCGTAAAAGGCGAGCTTGAAAAAAGATTAAAACAATTATTAGCAGAAATAAAACAATCGACAAAACCGATTATCTTATTCATCGATGAAGCCCATAGTTTAATCGGCCAAGCGGCTCATGGCGGTTATAGTGAATTATCAAATTTATTAAAACCAGCGTTAGCGAGAGGGGAGTTGCGTTGTATTGCGGCAACAACATGGCAAGAATATAAAGAATATATCGAACAAGATCCCGCATTGGCAAGACGTTTTCAAGTGATAAAAGTGGGTGAACCTGATATTGCAATGACCGCCATGATCTTACGTGGATTGCAATCTTCTTTTCAACAGCATCATGGTGTGGTTATTTTAGATGAAGCAATTAAAAGCGCTGCGGAATTAAGTGAAAAATATTTAACTGGTAGGCAAAATCCAGATAAAGCGATTAGTGTTTTAGACACTGCATGTTCTAGAATTAAAGGCATGCAAAGTACCAAACCGATTCGTTTGGCCAAGTTACAAAAAGAATTAGAAAACCAATCTCGGTTGTTGCAAAATTTAATTAAAGAAGAAGATTATGGTTATCAGCATGCAAAAAATATTAAAGCGATCCAGCATGAAATTCAACTTATAGAAAAAAATATTCAACAAATTACCCAAGCTTGGCTTGTACAAAGTAATTTAGTTAAAAAAATTATTCAATTAGATAACACTGACAATAAAAAAGAAATATTACAATTACAGAAATCACTAAAAGCAAAACAAGAGAAAGATACGCATTACTGTCAAA
>CAYGUK010000226.1:0-2298 GCA_964352985.1 uncultured Legionellales bacterium | reverse complement strand
TAGACGCGAATATAGAGGACTATCATTAATATTTAACATCTAAAACCAGCACCTTGTGGATGTCCACCCGAAGCTGTTCCAGCCGCATAGGCTGTACTTATTAAATTTATACTCATTGCTTAATTTCCTGTTTTACATAATAGTCTTTGACAAAGGCGTCAAATTTACCTTGTTCTATGGCAGTACGCAAATTTGAAATCAAATTTTGATAATAAAAAAGGTTATGAATGGAATTTAACCGGCATCCCAGCATTTCACCACATCGATCAAGATGATGAAGGTAAGCACGAGTGTATTTTTCGCAAGTATAACACATACACTCTGTATCAATTGGTTGATGATCGTTTTTATATCGAGCATTACGAATGCGAACCACACCATGAGAAGTAAACAAATGACCGTTACGAGCATTACGAGTTGGCATCACACAATCAAACATATCCACGCCGAATTTCACACCTTGAATTAAATCATCAGGCGTACCCACACCCATTAAATAACGCGGTTTATCAGTTGGTAACACTTCCGTATCATGCGCTAGCATTTCAAACATAATATCTTTTGGTTCACCAACAGAAAGGCCACCAATAGCAAATCCATTAAAATCAATTTCCTGTAATCCAAGTGATGATTCTTTGCGTAAATGTGGAAACATGCCGCCTTGTACGATACCAAACAAAGCATTGTCATTGCCTTCATGAGCTGTTTTACAGCGTTTAGCCCAACGACGCGACAATAACATAGAATTTTCTGCTTGCTGCTCTGTTGCGGGATACGGTAAACATTCATCAAAAACCATAACGATATCCGAATTTAAATCACGCTGCACTTGCATCGAAATTTCTGGACTCAAAAAAACCTTATCACCGTTTAAAGGTGAACGAAAACTAACACCTTCTTCACTAATTTTATTTAACTGCCCTAAACTAAAAACTTGAAACCCACCAGAATCTGTCAAAATAGGTTGAGACCAATTGATAAAATCATGTAAACCATTAAACGATTTTATAATTTCAGTTCCTGGTCTTAACATTAGATGGAAGGTATTACCTAAAATAATTTGCGCATGAGTCGCCCGTACTTCATCAGTAGAAACCGCTTTTACCGCACCATAAGTGCCAACTGGCATAAAGACAGGTGTTTCAACCACACCGTGATTTAATGTTAAACGGCCACGTCTTGCTTGATTATCTGTTTTAAGTAATTCAAATTTCATGAGACTCATTATTCCTATTGATTATGAACATCGCATCACCATAACTAAAAAAACGATAACGTTCGGCAATTGCTTCACGATAAGCTGTAAAAATGGGATCGATACCAGCAAACGCACTTATCATCATTAATAAACTCGATTTTGGTAAATGAAAATTAGTGATCATGGCGTCAACACATTTAAATTTATAACCGGGATATATAAATAAATTCGTTTCACCCTCGAACGGTTGTATCTGCCCTTTTGCAGCTGCCGTTTCCAAAGAGCGAACTGTTGTTGTGCCAACAGCAATAACACGTCCACCGCGTTCTTTAGTTTGATTTATCACATCACAAACTGATTGTGGTACTTGGATCCACTCATGATGCATCTCGTGATCTTCTATATTTTCCACACGTACAGGTTTAAAAGTACCTGAACCAACATGTAAGGTAACTTCATCACAGACAATATTCTTATTGGCGAGCTCATGGAAAATTTTGTCATCAAAATGTAATCCCGCGGTAGGTGCGGCTACAGCGCCATCATGTTTGGCATAGATAGTTTGATAACGATGCTCGTCTGTCTTATCAGGTAAACGCTTGATGTAAGGTGGGAGTGGCATTTGGCCAAGTTGTTCAAAAAGTTTAAGTATCGAACCCTCGCCATGATATTTCACCACAAAAAATGGTGGCTTAATGTCGATAACTTCTAGCAAACTACGGTCATCAAGCAAGATTTGTTGACTTAATTTTACGGGTTTATTAGCCCCCAACATCACTAAGGCACAGTCATTAAGCATAATACGTTCCAATAATACTTCTACTTTGCCACCTGTTTTTTTCTTGCCATATAAACGTGCGGGAATTACCTTCGAATTATTGAAAATTAAGCAATCATTTTTATGTAAAAAATAAGGTAATTCATAGAAGTGATGATGTGTAATTTCTGTCGCTTTAGGATCAAGTTTAAGCAAACGAGATTCACTACGTACGGGAGCAGGTATTTGTGCAATCAACTCCTGGGGTAAATCAAAATCAAATTGTTCAAGTTTCACGACATTCTACATCAAATATTAAAGTCGAGGGACAATAGCCGAGAAT
>CAYGUK010000225.1:0-2316 GCA_964352985.1 uncultured Legionellales bacterium | reverse complement strand
ATCTCTATCAGCAACGAGAAGCCACTTTACTTGAAAGTATTGACAGGCGTTTAAAAGATGAAATTGATCAAGAACTGAATATGATCAATTTTGAGTTATCGTACTCGTCACAAATAGCGAGTCAACTGATCGAAAAATATTGTCAACGTTATGAGATTGCACTCGCTGAATATGGCTTAGATTCTAAAGAATGTAAAGCGGCAGCTTTTCAATTACTTTATCTAAAAAAACAAGTTGAAAGTCGATTAGATAAATCTCAAGGGATAGAGCCCCTCCATTATGATCGCCAAATCCAACATGATCGCCTTAGAAGATTACAGCTTTTAATAAAAATGTTAAATGAAGATATAACGGAAGAAGAAATACAAATCATTCTAATTAGGATTTATTTATTTTTAGGTTATTATAATACAGAATATCATTGTTTACCTGATATGGTTGGAACTTATTCAAATCTATTAAGTCGTTTACAACGATTGAATGAGTTAGATAAATTTAGTGATGAGTTTAAAACTCTAGAGAAACAAGAATTATTTCATTGGTTAAGCGCGAGTGAGTCTGATCATGAAGTAGATATGGTTCATGATGTTATTTGTGATTTTCAAGAATATTGGACAACAGCGAATAAAGTCCAATCAATTCGTAATTTGATTTTTCAACGATACCTTCAGGGATTTTTAACTGTTTATCAGCACTGTGCAAAAAAACAAGTAAAATTATTAGATAGGGGTTTTATTCGTGATTTGGAAAGACGATTATTTTTGCGTTTAATTTTTTTAAAAAAATGGGGCCAGCTTACGTCGCCTCAATTACAACAATTGTATCGTCAATTACATAGCAATCATTATGGTTGGTATGTCAATCAAGTGAAGTTGAAAAATAAAGGAAAAAAAATTTCATCAATTTACATTGAAGAAATGCAAATACAATCAGAAATTGAAACTCAATTAACTGCTTTCGATATAAAAGTCATGGTGCTCAGTGAACAAGCACCTATAACTGAAGATCATACTGCTGATTTTTTTCGTGATTCACTTGCAAACTTATTCTTGTCACATTTGCCACCGTCTTCAGAAACAGATGTGACACAAATAGAATCTAGTGTCGATCGAATGATTCAATATTATAAAAATTTTGAGCCATCTTTTTCAGATTTCGATCAAAGCCGAATTGATAGATTATTAGGTGTTTTCACGCCATTATATGATCCTTATTTCAAACGACCCATTGAAGTTATTTCATTTCAAAATGAACAAGTTTTTACAACTGAAGATGTTTTTACAGAACCTAGTTTAGCGAGCATTAATCCTGCAGCCGCAGAAAAATTACGTTTATCACTAAAAATAGAAGTTGATAATATAAATCAAGCGGGGGGTAATATCCCTGAATATTTTCACTGGGTTATTGAGCATTTTCCAGAAATGTCACGTATTCAAGTATTCGCACTTCAGGCTATTTGCTCATTAACTGATGAGACTATGCGATCTAGAATATTATCTGTATTAAATACTTCGGCAGTTTGTCCACTTTGTATTATAAGAAAAGACGATGGTAATTATTATTTTCATATAAAAGGTGTAAAACAACCCTCGTATGAGAGTTTAGCAAAGTTACAACCATGTTTATTAGAGTTGATTAAACTCGAACAACAATTAAAACAAGCTGCGTTATTTGCAGAACATATGGATTCACTAAGTAATATGAAAAATATTGATCCTACTGTTTTGGAAAGTAAAAAATTTTATGAGACACTAAACTTACTTTATAATTTAGAACATTTAGTGATAGCTTTTATAGAAAAAGTGAGTCATGATGAAACAATAGATGAGAGAACTAAAGTTTATCTACTCGAAAAATCTGACTTATTTACGAAAAAAGCAGTTGAAATACGAAACAAAACGGTTAACTACATCAGTGAGCAACTTGAACTATTAAAGCAAGAAATTGTTAATCGTTCAACAAGTGGTGTATTACTTAATCGTTATATACAATTATCAAAATATTTACATCATATAGATCCTGAAAAAGCAAAAAAATATTCGATATTAGCTTTGGTAAAAGAAATCCTATTACATAGCCAATTAACGATCACTGATAAAATAGATAAATTAAAGGATATTTATCAAAGCTGCCCACTTGGATTTGAGCGAAATCAGTTGCTTGGAATATTAAATTTGTTTGCATTCCCTGAAAATTATTATGAAGATGCTGAGTTTTTTTGGTGGATTAAAGAAGGTGATGCCTTAGAATTAGAATCTTGCTCTCTACAATATCAAGAACTTTATCATGCCATTAAAGCAATTCTAGGTGGAGATG
>CAYGUK010000224.1:0-2378 GCA_964352985.1 uncultured Legionellales bacterium | reverse complement strand
AACTATATCATTTTCCAGATACGATTACCCAAGTTGAGCTCATTAAAGAAATTGAAAAACTCAATCATCATCCTGAAATCGATGGTATTTTGGTGCAATTACCATTACCAAAACAAATTGATGATAAATTTATTTTAGAAACCATTCACCCCAATAAAGATGTTGATGGTTTTCATCCTTATAATCTTGGCAAACTTGCGGCAAGGCGTCCGCAGTTACGACCGAGTACACCACTTGGGATTATGATTATGCTCAGTCATTATCACATTCCTGTGAAAGGGCAACATGTGGTGATTGTGGGTGCATCGAATATTGTTGGTCGTCCGATGGCGATGGAACTATTAATTGCCGGTGCCACAGTGACAGTTTGTCATCGTTTTACTCGGGATTTAGCTAAGCATGTAAAAGATGCCGATATATTAATTGTTGCAATCGGTAAACCTGGTATCGTGAAATCAGAATGGCTTAAAAAAGAAGTTGTGGTGATTGATGTGGGGATCAATCGTCTAGCGAATGGTCAAATTTGTGGCGATGTTGATTTTCAATCAGCCAAAGAAATCGCATCTTATATCACGCCTGTTCCTGGTGGGGTCGGGCCGATGACAGTGCTTGGATTATTGGAAAATACGTTTTTAGCGGCCAGTGAATTACAAGCTAAGTAAATTAAATTTTTTTAATGCTGATAGCCCTTTAAGTTTTGATTCTGCCGATTCTTTAAGCGCAGAGATGTTATTTTGTTTATCTTCTTCAGAACAAGTGACATTTTGTAGAAGTTCTTTAAGCGCCACATCTTCAAATAATTTTTCAGTTAAACCTGAAATAATTGTCGTACAAAAATTTACATCTTCATATGAACTTTGATCGTAATCTACAATATTCTTAAGAGAAGTTAAAATAGTTCTCAATACTTTTTTAAGCTCGTTTAACTTTTTTTCATCAATAGGGGCTTTTTGTTGTGCGGAATCAACTGTTTTTAATAATTTATTTGCATTGAACTGAGCACACAGCATAGATGCACAATATATATTACTAGTATTGAGAATTAATTCGTCGAAATTGAACATGGCTTCATCTCTTTATCATTTTAGAGTGAAATTATAATCAAAGAAAATAAAAACGATACCGTGGATTTTAAGGGGATTATTTCTACGGAGATAAGATTTAAGAAAGTCGATATGGCAAAAGAAGACTGTTTTTCCTATGATTATTATGCTCCTGAATAATGAGTCATATTCTCAATTTATTTATTTTATTATGTTGGCTTAAGGTTAATTAAATAAATATTAAATTTTGAGGAAAAAATAATGAAACGATATTTTATAATTGCAGCACTTGCTATAAGCAGTATGCCCATGGTTCTTTTTGCTGATAACCCTTGTGTCATTAACAATGATGCAAACAAGATAACGATTACTTATCAAGTGACGAATATAAATGAATCAAGTAAAGGCCAACCACAAACCCAAAGTTTTATCTCAGATAGAGGAAACTGTGTTCCCTTTACACCTAATACAACAGGCGTCAAAGATCCCTATTATTTTATTATTACAGCAGTTGAAAATAATACGGGTAATACATTTAAGATTCATCCAAACAGTGTTGGATCATTGATCGATAGTGGGGCAGCATCAGTTTATCCAAAAACCAAAGATGGCAACTACAAATCGCCGATTATAGGATACACTGTTTTTTATGGTGATGGTTTTTCTGTAAAATAATTGAGAGATAGTATCTATTGAAATGATTACGTTTGAGTAGAAGGCTAGAGTAGAAATAATGGTTTATTCTTGTTGCTCTGGCCTAAAAGATTTATCTCAGCTTGGGGAAGTTCCGACTATAAGCATCAGCTTTCACTCTTGCTTGAACATTTTGGGATAATGAGGCTAATTATTTAGTCAATTGTTCAAATTTAGGTTTAAAATATGGTCGATTACAAATTATTTCTTGTAGTAATTGGTTGTGAAATTTGACTTTGTTTAATACTCTTAAAACTTATTTTTATATAACTTTCCGATAAAAATTCAATTGAGTATTTTTTTATTTTTGTTTGGCGCGTTTCGAAGGAATTCGCTTTTTGACTTCTTATTTTTTCTAACGTTTTTTGATTGTTACTTTGCAATAAGTCAGAGAAATCGGATTTCATATCACACACGTGCCTGGTGGCGTAATTTCGATGACGGTGCTTGAATTGTTGGAAAATAATTTTTTGACAGTAAATGAATACAAGTTATAAATCTTTGATCCGAGCTAATTTTAAATTACTAGCTGGTGATTGCCTTGATGATAAACTGTTTATTATCAAAAATAGAAATCCAATTAACAATAAGAATCCCGCCAATTTTTTGTTACTCATCGAAAAAAAGCGAGATGGGTTTCGG
>CAYGUK010000223.1:0-2470 GCA_964352985.1 uncultured Legionellales bacterium | reverse complement strand
TATTAAAGCAGATACATCTTCATTTTTTACACGTGCATAGGTAAATAATTCTTGTAATTCTTGCTTTAGAGAAGGTCCATAATTTTCTAGAATATCAATTAATTGATTTATTGAGCTTTGTAAAATTAATATTTTAGCTAGACTTGTTTTACCGTGATTCTTTATAAATTCCTTTATTAGTTTGCCAATCTTTTCTTTTGCTTTATCTGAATCTCTAAAAATTGCAGCTTCTTCATAAGAATCTTCGGATGGTTTATAATCACTTGTTTTTGCTAACTGCATTTGACCACGTCGCATGAATCTAGCAAGTCGAGTTATCATATTTTGATTTTGAGACTCTAAAGATTTTACGGCTTGTGGTCGAATAAATCTAAGTCGACTAATATGTCGTTGACCATGTTGAGACGCTAAAAGTGTTTCACGAGCACTACTTATTGACAAAGCTTGCGCTAGATTAAATGGTCGTTGCAGTAAACGTGCGGTTTGCTGATAAAGATAACTTCTCTTTAAATTTTGAGGTGTTTTTCTTGCTTCAGCTTGTAAATGCTTTGCAATAAATAAGCTACAAAATTGATGTTCAAGATGATTTCTTTGTTTTGCTTGCTCTTTTTTCTTTTCATATTCCTTTTCTTTTTTAATGAATTCGCGACGTAATTCAATATCTTCCAATATCTCTTCACTACTTACTTGTTTACGTCCAGTTTGTTGATAAAGTCGATAGCCGACTGTGTGGGATTGACGTAACATTAATTCATATGAACATGTTATTAAGTTGAATAAATTGGCAGCTACAATTTGTTGATAGGTAAGATCTTTCTCTGCAAATGAAGAACTGTCAAGTCTTTGATAAGCACTAACTATTGTTTCTGCTTCTTCTGTTTTAGGTTGTCCGTATGACATAATTTACTCCCAGTAGAATGAATTATTTTTTTTCATCCCTGAGAATTTTTTCATAATCTTTAGATATATTATAAAATAACAAGTGATTATTCACCATGCGGATATGCGCACATTGTAGAGCATGTTAAAATTGGGTTGATTTTACGGGTATGTTTTATCTTTGATAAAAGGTGATTCGCTAGGTTTCCAAGTCCACTCCAATGAAATTAATAAAATTTAAATGTGATGCCTTATTTTAATTTAAGAAGATCAAGAAAGCTTCGTAAACACCCCACGATTAATCCTTTTTTTAAAGGCGGATTTGTTTTACTTTGATCACATGTTGCTAAATATAAACGGTCATAAGTTAATGCCGCATAAACACTATTTAATCGGTATGCCAAATTAAATGCGGTTAATAGATAAGTCATGTCATATTCAGCTATCCAAGGTTTGACACAATGAGCGCATAACATTTGATATTCTTTGCTATTTTTCTTGATCTTCGTGTGATACAAGATATTCCACAGGCAACCATTTAATGAAAAAAAAGGATGCGCGATCACGGTTTCACCCCAATCGATGATTGTAACTTTTTTGCTGATTGTGTTCTGTAACATATTATTTTCATGAAAATCACAATGATCTAATGTTTCATTTATATTAAAGGTTGCTAATTTTTCACAAATTTCAATACAATGTTCGATAGACTGTTTCAAAAAGGATAATTCTTCTTTTGTTATTCCATCATCATATAAAATTTTTTCTTTTGTTAATAAATTTTCATATAATTTTGGTAATCGATTTAATCGCCAATCAGGTATACCGCAGGATAGAAATAAATCGATATGCGATTCCGTAACTCGTTGTATATGAGAATATTGCGTTAGCCCAGAGTAAAGTATCGATGGTTGATATTTTTTTTTGAAGATTTCTCGCAAGCTTATATTGCCACATTCTGTCATTAAAAAACAGTTTAACGCCTTGTTCTCTGCAATCAGATTAGGGATGTGATCAGCTATGTTCAACTTTTTTAATAATGTAATTGTCGTTGCTTCAAGAGATAACGCTGTGGGTGTTTCTTTTAAAAAGTAATTACCGTTATTGGTGATTATTTTACTCACACAAGACCATGGATTATTACAAATTGTGTTTATCCCTAATATCTCAGTGTAATGAGTTTGATATAAATAATTTGTTGCCCAATCAATAGATTGTTGACGCTTGAACATGATAGATCACTCAAATATTCCGTAGTTACGATTAATTTTATCATTTAAAAAACCCATATAACTTGATTCTTTTACATCACCTATAATACAAAATGACACACGGAATTCATCATTATTAACTTTATAACCACAATTTAAAAAGTCTAGCAAGTTTTTTGGTAGAGGATCTAATCCTGTAATAATAATTCTAAGATATAAATTTTTATTATTGGGTTCTTCAATTTGAAAATAATTGTGTTTTTAAGACGGGTTAAATTATTATGTTTTACGCTTTCACCATCATTAAAACAAATTTAAAACAACAGTGAACGTCCGCTAAACCACCTACTACAAATCATCCAACCTCTCTGAGAAACTAA
>CAYGUK010000222.1:0-2597 GCA_964352985.1 uncultured Legionellales bacterium | reverse complement strand
TTTAGTTTACAGTGTTCTCTACTTTTAAGCTGTCTTATTTTACGGGAGGTCTACCTTGTTTCCTTGGTAATCTGGAAAAACTTAATTGAGAATATTTTCTAAATGAGATTGCAAAATACTTACTTGCCAAAGAAGCGATACCTGATATTTGTTTAAAAAGATTCTATGGCATAATAACTCTGGTTTACTGTTTTAGATTCATCGAGTCTAGGATCGATAATACAAATAGTTAGTCAAGATGTATCAACAATTATATGGAGACTCAATGTTATTTTTTGTCATTGGCGCAAATGGTAGTGGTAAATCTGCTTGTATAAGTCACTTAAAAGTATTACTAAACAATTCCATCATTCATGATTTTGATGATATTGGTGTACCTAAAAATGCGGATGCTATTTGGCGACAACAAGCAACAGAAAAGTGGTTGCAACAATATCTACTAAATGCCTCTTCATATGATTCTTACGTTATTTGTGGACAAGCTGTATTAGGTGAAATACTCGCTTGCCCCTCGGTAGCGAATATCTCATCTATCAATGTTTGTCTCTTGGACGTGTCAGATGTAGAACGAATCAACCGCCTCAAAAAAAGAGGAACGCTTGATGCGAATCAAAATATATTAAACTGGTCAGCTTGGCTTCGCATGCATCATCATGATCCAGCATGGGAGCAACATGTTATTAAAAATAATACCTGGAACGGACTTAATTTTAGCAAATGGGATAAACTAACTCAGTGGAAGACTGTGGCAAACACAACGATAATTGATACGACATTTTTAATGTGTTTCCGAAGTTGCACTTGCAATTAATCGTTGGATTTTTTCAAATAGAGATAAACCGATGAACTGTACTATAGCTTCTTCAACATTTATCGCAGAAGATGTTATCCGTTTTTATCAACAGTGCCAAGATCTCGGGATTGAGATTTGGCTTGATGGTGGTTGGGGTGTTGATGCCCTACTCAGTAAACAAACACGATTACATCATGATTTAGATATTGTTATACAACAAAAAGATGTCGTTCAACTTCGCGAGTTTCTGCAAACGCAATCGTATAAAAAAATGGACAGAGATGATAACCGCGAATGGAATTTTGTTTTAGCTGATGATAAAAATCGTCAAATTGATATTCATGTCATTTACTTTGATCACAATGGAAAAGGAATTTATGGACCACCAGAAAATAATATTTTTTATCCCGCCACTTCACTAAATGCAATAGGTTTGATAAATAACCTCGAAGTGAAATGCTTAACTGCAGATTATCAAGTGCAATCCCACACTGGTTATAAAATTTCTGCAAAAGATATTCATGATGTAACCTTATTATGTGAAAAATTTAAACTTGAGTTGCCAACTGAATATACCAGCAACACTTGATATTAGGATAAGTGTTGCTGGCATTCTACTACTCTATTTATCTTTCACACAATCAGAGAATACACGATGATTTATTTAATCGTTTGTATTTATTGATTCATTTATTTTCTGGGATTAATTCAGAGAGAATAAAAAACATTTAATATAATAAAACCAGAGGTTCCGAATTTGCTCATCCTCTGTTGATAACCCAATTCTCTTTCTATTTTCGATAATCCTATATGCTTGTCTAGAAATCTCGCTCCAACTCTTTATTGCATTTTCTTCAAAACTATTTTTCAATATTTTACTGTATCAATAACAATGATTTATTGTATGATTTTTTCGAGAGTCTTAGTGGCCAAACACTGTTAAATATTAGCGACTAAAACATAGAACAAATTATTTATCGACGATGTTTTACAAACAGTTAAACCATTACAGTTAAGGACTATTTACATATTTATTACAATTAACATTAATAATCACATAATAATAAATAGGAATTATCACATGGCATCTTCGTTTGATGATATAAGAAAAATGAAAAGTAACTTTCATGACACATTAGCTCAAGAACTCACCGATGCATTTAAAAAACAACAATCCACTGATGAATTTAAAAAAAACAATGTTGACTCCTCTGTCCTTTGTAGTTTGAGTGAAAAACTTCACTTAACTTTTGACGAAGAAACTGTAAGCTTTACTGTCATACCAATAGACAATGAAGAACAGTTAGAGTTGAAATATCAAGTGATGTATTATTTTAATATATTGATTGATTTAATTTCAGATTATAGTGAGAAAGGATTTATTTCTAAAAATAGTTGGTTAGGCAAAATTTTGCTTGATGTTTTAAACAAAGCGGTTCCGCCTTCTAGTCCTGTATTTAAAGAATTGGGGTTACTTGCCCCTGATAAAAATCCATTAGCCACATTAAGCACGACTATCGGGCTTTTTTTCAATATAGCGCCAAAAGGTTCTGACCTTATATTTCAAAAAGTATTGTCAGAAAAAAACAATCCTAGTCCAACATCAACACTTTTTGCTGCATGTAAAAACTATGAAACTCTTTTTGCGTTACAGCGTGAACGTGTATTACATAAAGACATCACTGATGGCACAGTAAAAACTCATGCTGTAAAGATGGATAAATAATAAATTAACTGTTAATGAGGAATAAAAATTTAATAATAAGTATGATTATTATTTTAACTTACGAGCCTTGTTAAGGTA
>CAYGUK010000221.1:0-2608 GCA_964352985.1 uncultured Legionellales bacterium | reverse complement strand
TCTTTGGGTAGATCAGAATAGACATCTTTACTAAGCAATAATTTTAAATAAATAGAGGCCTTCAAGCGTAATGCGATTTCTCGTTGTAACAGAGAACTTCCATGTTGAGCTTCAGCCAGTGTGCCAACTTGTAATTGCTTAAAGATTACTGAATCATTTATTGAGTTACGAAAAAAAAAGGAATGGGGCCGTTATGAACTCTAAAATAGAATTTATATTTTTCTAAATAATCATTAATTGCTTTTTCTAATTGTGATTTTATTAAACGTTCTAATTGTTCTGTCGCAATAACTTGTTGCTGTTCTATTCTTTGAACTTTATTCTTTGTCTTAAGTGCAACGGGCGTTGTGGTGCCCAATCGAAACCTTGAAGAATGTGCCATGGTTTTTACTTGCCCCTTAGAACAATCACAAGATATAAAACTCATTTTCTGGAGGTTGGCAGGTAATATTGAAAATCGACTGGTTGAACCCGTTGAATGCGCTTGTGCTTTTATTTTCGCTAAATCTTCACTCTCATCTGCTAAGCAATGATCAATCCAAGATAAATCCGCATCGTTTTCACTCGTTAATAATTTACCTTGTTCAATTAACTGTTTTATATGACGAGACGCATGAAATTGTTCGTCTATTTGAACGCTTTCGGCACTCTGTATTTCATAATGCTCATCTGATGTCTCAACAATCGTGATAATATCAATTTCAGGTTCGGATAATTGAACTAAATCTCTCGCAAAAGTTAGTAATTTATGGCTTTCTTTTGATTTTGTTTTAGTCATGTCTATCATTACTTTTGCGCATTGTTGTTCAACATAGGTCGCCAGTAATATTTGATTTTTTATTTTACCTAAAAAAAAGTTTTCAAACAAAGAAAGAATATCATTTACTTTTTTTATTTGGTCTTTATTTTTATGATACTTAATTACTAAAAGTAATGCATCGAAATATCTTAATGCTTGAACCAACCCTTCATTTTCATCAATAAATTTTGAGGTTTGACCTTTTTCTTGAAAATCAATCACAATAAGACGACCATTTTTAGGCTCTTTAGATAGATGAGTATAATTTAAATTCCTAATTTTCAGTATAAGGTTGCGTAAATTTTCTTGAAAGTCCGAAATTTCATCTGATTTAATGGGTTTATAAATTGCAAAAAATTCTTTTGCGATGCTTTCTAACTTATCATCAGCTTCAATTTTTTTTACATGAAGTACTGGATTTGTTTCATCTTCTCTTTTAAGTTCAGATTCATTACTATGTTCCTCTGATACATGAGATTCACGAATGGGTTGATTATCATAGACAACTGATAGCAGGGATTCTATCAGCTTGATTTTAGTCATGCTCATTATTATTCCCTTTTTATCATTATTATCTTTATGCTGTTATATAATTTTATAACATAATCAACCATTAAACCTCATGCATATACAGCGTAATATTGAGGGAATAAATATTTATAAACGTAAATACTGGAAATTTATGATATTAACTTAAATTTTGTTTACCACTATACAATCACGCTAAACCAAGGAATGATACAAAATAAATTTTATAGAATTTAAATCGGTCCAAAACAAATAAAAAACTTAACAAGCAAAACAACAAATCACCTTGTTAACATTTCTCTTTGAATGCAAAATTCTATTATCGTCAGAAGTCAAAATATGTGATAATCAAACACTTTCAGGATGAATATAGGATGAATTATGGCCAAGCGCATGACAATAACCATCATCGTTTTGGTAATAATATTTGGCGGGCTTATTGTCTTTAATGTTGTTCGCAATAAATTAGTCAGTGATTATTTTGCAACCTACAAAGCACCACCGGTTGTCATTTCCGCAAGCAAAGTGCAATCAGGTACCTGGCAAAATACCATTCCAGCTGTTGGCAGCTTAGTCGCGGTAAACGGCGTCAACGTTAGTTCCGAAGTCAGCGGTAAAGTCACTAAAATTAATTTCAACTCAGGTAGTTTTGTCGAAAATGGTCAACCTCTCGTGCAACTTGATGATGACTTAGATCAACAAGATTTAAAAATCTACGAAGCTCAATTGGATTTAGCAAAAACTAATTACGATAGATTAAAAAGCTTAGTTAAATCACAAGCATCCGCACAATCAGAATTAGACACTGCAACTTCAAATTATAAGCAAGCACAAGCACAAGTTGAAAAAACCCAAGAACTCATTGCTAAAAAAGACATTCGTGCGCCTTTTAGTGGCAAAATTGGGATACGCCAAGTCGATTTAGGGCAATACGTTTCTGCTGGCGATCAGTTAGTCAGTTTACAATCACTCGATCCCTTATTTGTTGACTTTTATCTTCCAGAACAATCATTAGCAAAATTAACCCTGCATCAAAAACTTGAAATCACTTTAGATGCGTTCCCTGGAAAAGTATTTGATGGCGAAATTACTGCAATTAATTCCGAAGTCAATCAAACCACTCGTAACATCCTCATCCGTGGTACAGTTTCAAATAAAGATCACAAATTATATCCCGGTATGTTTGCCAACGTGGAAATCATGTTACCCACAGAAGAAAAAGTGCTCACCGTCCCACAAACAGCCGTGACATTTAGTCTTTATGGTAATTCTGTTTACGTT
>CAYGUK010000220.1:0-2644 GCA_964352985.1 uncultured Legionellales bacterium | reverse complement strand
ACTCCCGACCGCCTGGTTCGTAGCCAGGTACTCTATCCAGCTGAGCTACGGGCGCTTTTGTCGTTGCCATATACTTACAAATAAGCAAATGACATTTAAAAAATGAATGTGCATTCTACCGACTTTAACGTGCAATGCAATGATTATTTTACATTTCAAGGTAAGAAATTATTTGCTCCTTTAGATATCAATAAACCTGATTGACTGTAACTCAAGGTTGTCACGAAATGCATTTGTTGTGCGATACAATTTTAAAGTGTTTTAACCACAAAACAGAGTAAAGAAACAACTGCTAGAGAAACTTAATTACGGATTACGCTAAATAAAGATTCTGCCAATTTAATCAATCATTCACTTTTACTATAAAATTAATAAATCATAATTTGAAAAATTTGAATTAATTAAAATACCAAAGCAATAAGAATATTAAATCTTCCCATAAATAAAAAACCGAAATACCAACACACAAATAAGCATCAAAGCTGCGGCAATGAATAAATTTAATGATAAAAATAAATTCATCAACACGCCAGAAAAAATAGCTCCCAAACTAAACGCAATGGCCGAAATCATGCCAAGAATACCCATAATATAACCTTGCTTTCCAGCAACAAAATGATCAGAAATATGTGTAACAAATAACGAATAAGCTAAAGCAATCGCAATAGAACTCGGGACCACACAGAGCCACAATACTACTTGACTATGAATTGAGGCAATAAGAAAAATCCCAATCATCATTAATATTAATGAACCAAACGTAATTAATTTCGCTGGAAAAAATGCGAGTAAACGTTTTAATAGTAAACTTAACGCAAGACTCAATCCGACACCCATTAATGCAGAATAATATCCCACAACAAGATTTGAAAAATGATATTGTTTAACAATAAAAACACAAATATATTGCACGTAAAACGCCCAAGCAATTTGCATTAAGGTAAACGCCGCTATTAAAAGTTTTGCTATTTTAGAAAAAGAAATAGGGACTTGTTCTGTTTTTAGGATTAAAGGTTTGGATTCAACATAATAATAAGCTAATAATAAAATATTAAAAAACGTGACAATAGAGATCACATAAAAAGGTAATTGCACCGACACAATCGATAAAGCACCAGATAGTAAAGGCCCAATTATATAGCCTAAACTAATAGCTAATAAAATATAGCCCATTAATATCGGCTTGGTTTTTTCATCACTCACATCAATGATAGACGCCTGTGCAATAACAAAATTACCTGCTGTTAAACCATCAATCACACGGCCAATAATAAATAAAAATAAGTAATGAAAGTAAAGAGCAAAAATGGATAAAACAAAACCTATTAATGAACCCAATAAACAGACTAATAATATTTTTTTACGTCCTACCGAATCAGAACATTTGCCCAAAATCGGCGGACTAAAAATAGAAGCAATAAAATAGCTTCCTAGCGTCAAGCCGTAATAAATATTTTTTACACTCTCATTGATAGGATGAATCAATAATCCATGCTGACTATAAAACAAGGGTTTAACCAATGGCCATAATATGCTGCCACCCATGCTATCAAGAAATAATACAATAAAAAGCGGTAATAGTCTGAAAAGAAGAGTGTTTTTCATATAGTTATTGTCATGTCAAATAAAAATAGTTTACCAGTAATCTAAATATTAAGAAAATTAATAAAATAAATATCAGATATAAATTCTTTTAATAATTGATTTGCTTAGATGAAGAATTATCAAATAGGCGTTATAATTAAAATATGGATATCATGAATTTAAATTTAAACCTGCTACGAGTATTAAACGTATTGTTGCAAGAGCAGCACGTATCTAAAACAGGTGAAAAACTCAATTTAACCCAATCTGCGATTTCGATTGCCCTAAAGCAATTACGTGACATCTTGCAAGATGATTTATTTATCCGAGGGCAGGGTGGTCAACTAACATTAACGCCCTTAGCACAAACGTTAAAACCGAAAACACTAAAAATTATGCAAGAGATTGAAGGTGTGTTTTATGATAAAACAGAATTTGATCCTGTAAATGCGACACATACTTTTCAAATTGGGATGTCCGATTATTTTTCTTTTGTGTTATTGCCGACATTGCTGCAAGATTTTTATAAACAAGCACCACATTGTCAGTTAGTAGTCCATCATATTAATCATTTTAAAGACGCCAATATTTTTATTTCAAAAAACATAGATTTAATTATGGGGAGTTTTCCGGACGCACCAGAGAGTCTTTACAAACAACAATTATTTTGTGATGAAGGTGTTTTTGTCGCGAGAAAAAATCATCCTATACATGAAATTGCAAAACCGACACTCAAGCAATTAATGCAATATCCATTTATTATGGTCTCATTTGTTGATGATCCTGCAAAAAATTATTTAGATTTTATGTTGACTAAATGTGGCTATTATAATCATGTGTCAGTTACCGTTCCTCACGCCATTATTGCGTTACAAGCGTTAAAAAATACAAATTATATCACCCACACTGTTAAAAGAATTGCTTTACCTTTAACTAAACAAATTGGATTAAAAATAATAGATGAGCCTAGCATCATCAGAAAAAAAATTAGTCCTAATAAATATATCGGTAATCAATATTGGCATCGCATACATCACAATAATATTAAACATATTTGGTT
>CAYGUK010000219.1:0-2665 GCA_964352985.1 uncultured Legionellales bacterium | reverse complement strand
ATTTTGTGGCAGGAACTCGTTTTTACAAAGAAAAACACGAACAACAACAATCCCCTTTTCCCAATCTATTAAAACCAAAAGCCGGCGGCATTGGTTATGTCATGTCAGTCATGGGCGATCAAATCAAGCATATTATCGACGTCACTATCACCTACCCCGATAAGAAAAAAACGTTATGGGATTATTTGTGCGCAAGAGTAAAACGAATTAATGTTCATATCCGTGTCTTACCCGTTACCAAAGAAATGATTGGTGATTACTTTAACGATGAACAATTTCGTGACCGTTTTCAAATCTGGATAAATCATATTTGGCAAGAAAAACAGAAAATCATTGATGCGTCGAATTAATTCAGCTATTTAATCTGACAATATTAATGATGGTTGATATGCAACAATTCTAAATAATGGCTTTGCTTCTCGTTATGTTACTTGAAAATCTTTCATTGTTTCAACTTAAATTTTAGCATTAACCAATCAGAAAATTTCGTCGCCTGCGCTAAATCACCTGTTGATGATGTTGCTTGCATTAACTCCTGTTTGGTCAATGTTTGATTTAAGGCGCGAGTTAAATAATAGAGTTGTGTATAATATTGAAAATCAGTCTGACCTTTTAATCGATGTTTTAAATCAATTAATTTTTTTTCTGCAGTGAGATAATCACGTTTAACTAAAGCATTTACAACTTCTGCTTTCAAATAATCAAGGCTATTATCATTTTCACTATTTAAATAAATTTGGTTTCTAGCCGGGCTACTTTTTAATAAGAGTAAAGGTAAAGTATTTAATTTTGTGGTAGTTAGAATATTAGTTAACTCATCCCAGTACGCTATTTTTTTATTCCATTCAGCTGGGACCGTAAGCAGCGTAAATAAATTTTCACTATAAAAATAACCTAAACTTTGTTGAATCACGCTCGGTGGTAAAATCGATTTAATATATTGGCTTTGCTTAAATCGTTCTTCACGACCATTAATATCTAACAATGCATCATAGAGTTTAGAATAATTCCAGACATCTTTATAATTCGGTGAAATACGATGTGGGTGATTATCAGTGATGGGCTGAACATGCTCTGTTAATTTTTTTAGAAAAGGCGCATCGGCCATAAACAAAGCGCCAAATTGTCCGGGCTCTTCGACACCGATAAATCGTAATTCTTCACCGAGATAGGAATCCCATTTCGCATTAAATTGCGTCGCACTTTGCTTAGCAATAGGTCCATTACTGCCTACTAACATAAAATCAAGACCACCACCATTCCATAAACTACAATTATCAAAAACATTACAGAATGCTTTGATAATCGCAAGAGTGTCACCATCATGTAAATCATGAACCGGTAACCAATAGGTAATCATGCCACCTGCTTTTAACCGATTTTTAGCAAGCTTAAAGTATTCTTCCGTATATAAATTTACAACACCAGCAATTTTAGGTGGTGGTGGTTCGCCGGTAATTAAATCATATTTTCTTTTGGTCGTTTGTAGAAAAAAGCGACCATCTTCAACATGAACTTCAGTTCGAACATCTTTTAATGGATGGACTTTTCTTGTATCGTGAATAATATGGCTCAACGTTAAAATATCATCAGAAATATCTACTACATCAAAATGAGTGACGGACTGTAAATTAACAACAGCTTCTGCTGTCATGCCCACGCCATAACTAATTTGCAAAACATCTTGAATATTATTCTTTAATACATATGGAAAATATACAAATAATTTCATATAACGTTGCGGTAAAAAATTGGTGGCAGACATCGAATAATTATTAGTGACTAACCTAAATGCTAGCGGTTTTCCTAAATAAGTTTGCTTGGTATATTGCAAGGTTTGATTTATCCCTTCTTTGATTTTAATCACCTCTTCACCCGAAAGCCGATTTTCCGCGAACTGAATATAAGATTTTTTTAACGTTTGATAAGGAAATAATGCCACAATCACGACCCCCGCGATGATTGGCGGTAATAAAAAATTTAGAAATGAATGATCATTGTTGTAACCAACAGATAAGGCTACTGCGACATAAATCAAGGCTAATAATAATATCGAATTTTCAACACCCAAATAAGGCAAGAAAATAAATGTTGCTAAACCCGAACCAATTGCCGCACCCAAGGTATTAGCTAAAGTTAACATGCCAGAAGATTGTGTAGTATTTTCTAAAACGTCATGAATTTTTGCACCGAATAAGGGAAATAAAATACCAGAAACAATACATGTCGGTAACATCAAAACTAATGCCGCCAGTAAAAATGCATAAATATTAAAAAATAAATAATACATGTAATAGGAAAAAACTAAGTAAAATGCGAAAAAACCAACAACGACAGTAACCGCAGCAACGATGGGTAATAATCGTAAAACTAAATCCAAGCGCTCTTTTGTTAAGTTTAATTTACTTGCTATCAAGCCACCTAAACCAATACCGACCAAAACTACAGCAAGCATGATGGCAAATACACTACTGGTTCCACTTCGTGTTAATAACAAATATCTAAACCAAATGACTTCTAGGGCGAGTAATGATAGTCCCGTTAAAAATGGCGCAATGAGTAATAAACTTGAGGTTTTAACCTTGTCACTATCACTTTCTTGTTGCTCGATAATACTGATTTTGGATTTTTTAAAATGAGTAAAGATAATAAGTGCCGCTGTAAA
>CAYGUK010000218.1:0-2708 GCA_964352985.1 uncultured Legionellales bacterium | reverse complement strand
AATTAATGTTTTGTTAGGTGTGATTAAAATAATATTTGGTTTGGTTGGACATTCACAGGGTTTAATTGCGGATGGGATCCATTCTTTTTCTGATTTAATTACCGATTTGCTCGTCATATTTGCTGCGAAGTTTGGTTCGAATGATGCTGATGAAGATCATCCCTACGGCCATCGACGTATCGAAACCGCAGCGACCATGGCCTTGGCTTTGTTACTCATCATTGTTGGTTTAATAATTATCGTTGATGGTGGATGGCAATTAGTCTCTAAGCAAACACATACCGTGCCAGATTTTATTACTTTAATTGTCGCAATGATTTCAATTTTTGCGAATGAATTTTTATTTCGTTATACCATGCGTGTTGGCAATAAAATTAATTCTGATTTATTGAGAGCGAATGCCTGGCATTCTCGTTCAGATGCGGCTTCATCATTAATTGTGCTACTGGGAATTAGCGGGAGTATTTTAGGATTTCCTTATCTTGATAAAGTTGCGGCAATTGCTGTGGGTGCAATGATTATTAAAATGGGTTGGGATTTAGGTTGGAATAGTTTACGCGAATTAGTCGATACCGGTCTTGATCCGAATACGCTTTTACTTTTAAAAGCCATTATTGAAAATGTGCCGGGTGTTGTCGGTGTTCATGATTTACGTTCTCGGTTTATGGGGGGCGAAATTTATGTTGATGTCCATGTCCTAGTGAGTGAAAAAATCAGTGTGTCTGAAGGTCATTATATTGGTGATCAAGTCTATAAAGCATTATTAAAAGATGAAACTGCGATTGCAGATGTAATTGTTCATATTGATCCAGAAGATGATCATTTACAAAGAAAAAGTCAAGGTTTACCAAAACGTCAAGAAGTAATTTCACTTTTAGCGGAGTTACCTTACTTTGAACACATTGAAGATATTCGATTACATTATTTATCCGGACTGATTCATATTGAATTAATATATAATTCGAAGCTGATTGATATAGATAGAATTCAAAATTCTCTAACAAAATTAAAGCAACTTTATCCCTATGTTGGTTCGGTCAAGCTGTTATCTCTGATTTGAACTTTCTCAATTAGGACAGGCAATCATCTAGATTAATAACTTAAATTACAAGAAGTAACGTAAAAAATAATAATTTGTATATACAAAATAATATGTTATAACATACTTACTTATTTGACATTTAACTATCCATCTCTTAGACTTTGCCTGCTCCTCACAAAGCAAGTAGTCCAACAATTAGGGAGGGTTTAATGCCTTATATAAATAATAGTAATATGACACCTGTAGAAACGCGCGATACTTCTATGCGGTATTCAGCAGAAAATTCTTTAATACTAAAAAATGACTTCGATTACGTCGGTATTATCCTAAGCCCTTATTATTTAGGCATAAATCAATCGTTCTAATACGATTATTTACTGTAGTTTATTATCTATTACATCTTATAAATTAATTTGATTTAACCATAGGAATCGATATGTCTTTTTCTATAGAAGAATATACTTCTTTTTTTAGAGAAAAATACAAAAGTAAATTGTGTGACCATGAAAGTCTTGATTTTCATTTTGACCATATAGGCAAACTCTTTTTTGATAAATTTAAAGATGAAAAAAAGAGAAAATTAGCTTATCAAACAATTAAATCATGGTATTTGAAAAGGTTACATGAACTGAGGGAAAATAATGAAAAAGAAAATAGGGGAACTTTTTTTCTACTATTGATTAAGTTAGCTTGGTATATTTCTTATGATTTGCATGTTCATGCCAAAAAATACATGTCTACCATAAATAAACATTTTATTATAAATGGGCAGGGTAGTAATATAATTAAGAATGTGGGTTATGGCTTGGGCGTTTCTAGTTGTTTCATGCAAATATTTCTCAATAATCGATTGTTAAATGACTTGAAAAACAAAGGAAACTTAACTGAAAATGAAAAAATTTTCTATAGCACGTTAAAGTTTGAAAATCGATGTTTAATGGTCTGTTATTCACTTTATTTCTTTAACTTATTTTATCAAGAAGTACCAACAAAATTTTTTTCATATACTTATAAAGTAGTAAGCAATCTTCGATTACCATTTTTATCTGCAGGATCTTCTTTATTTTTAGCGTGTGGATTAATTAGTTTGGCTATGAGCATAAAAAGATTATGGTTGTTTAATAAAGTGGCTGAAAAATTAAAGGACAATGAAATACAAATATTGAAAGGAATGGGTGATAAACTTTCTCAGGTTAAGAGATTAAATGATAAGACGACAGATGAACATGTTGTTCTGTATATATTAAACGGTAAAACCGAAAAATTGAATCATGTACAAAAACAAGTCATCAATGAATATAAAGAAAGTGATAGTAAAGAGTTTCATTCATTGCGGCGTAAATTAATTGAGAATAAAATACAGCAATACGAAACAAAAAAATTAATAAAGCAAGAAAAATCAAATATGAAATATATTACGCTTTTATTAGGGTTAACCGTTTTATGGTGTATACCCTACTTGTTCGTTTTTAGCTTGTTTGGATTTGCTTTAGCTACAATAACCAAATTTATGGTTGATTATTTTAATAATAAAAAGATAGATGATGAAATTAACGCTTTAAATGGTAAATTACAGTTAAATCGACATATGGAGCTGCGATGAATTACATCATCAGGACTTACGCAAAACTTCAGCTTTTGTCCGTGGTCTTCGTTATAATCTTCG
>CAYGUK010000217.1:0-2751 GCA_964352985.1 uncultured Legionellales bacterium | reverse complement strand
CGTAGCATGAAAAATCCGAAATTTCTCTAATTCAGATCCGCGGAATGTGGGGTATCTATATATTAAAATGATTAAAAAGACTCAGGAGTTTTGATGGGCAAAAAAAACAGGGCTATAAAAAGCTTTATTTGGGTGTCTTGCAAAAAATACACAATTAATCAGAAGGTTAGATGTTCGAATTTTCCCTCTAATATTTAGGGTTTCAACCATCTATGGGTTGATATATTATTACATACACTAACTGAATGTGAAATAAGAAGACCAAATATGTATATAAGAAAATATGACCCCAATAATATGGAAATAAAAACAAGCGCTATCATTGATGAATTATGTAAACCCCTCAAAGATTTATTAAATATAAATTTTTTCAGTTTTAATAGAATATACTGGGATGCAAAAATGTTCTGTTTATGCAACAGACCCGATTGGTTAAAATATTTTTTTGATAATGAGCTTCATCGCTATAATGATATATTGCCAGATTTTGTTAATAATAAAGTGGTTTTTATAGAAGATTATCCAAAAAACTCTCAAGTCTACCAACAAATTAACACACCATTTAAAGAAAAATTTAATTGTTATTACACGGTGATGATCCCTTTTCATAGTATTGGTTATCTTGATGTCATCATTTTATCTGTTCCTAAAGAAGAAATACATTTTGAACGTGAATTAGTTTCAAATTTAGAAATTATCCAACATTTTGTTCGTTACTTTAAAGAAAAAGCATATAAAATAATTAAACAAGCGTCTAAAGAAAGATATCCTCTTTCAGAAAGTGAAAATATAAGGAATATTGAAGATAAATCAAAACTAATGATCCCTGAGAATAAGAAAAAAATGGATGAAATGGTAAACGAACTTAATATCAAACGTTTTTATTTACCAGGCACACCTGAAAACATTTACTTTACAAAAAGAGAAATGGATTGTATAGAATTGCTCGTTAAAGATCATCATTATACTCAAATAGCAAAAGCGTTAAATATCTCTAAGAAAACTGTTTACGAATATATTGAAAATATTAAATACAAATTAAAATGTAAAAGTAAGGCAAAATTAAAAGAAAAACTAAGTGCTATTACTGCGCTTGAAAGTGCCACAATAAGAAATACGAGTGATAGTGAAAAAGCTTACCTCCATGATTTATTAAAAAATATTGCTTATGCTACGAATACTATTAATGAGGATGCAGAATAGTCTTTGATAATATTGAGTTTAAAAGCGAAATCATGTAAAGCTGTTTGATTTTAAAAACTAAAATTTAACTACATGTGTTTTGTCCATTAATATTATTTTACCCTAGAAATAAAATTACAATATTAAAACCTATAATCTGCTTCGTATTTGATATATAGGGGTAGTCGAATTCATTTTTTCAAATAATGTCGTAAATTGTTCAGATGTGAATTCTACACCATGGAAAATTTGAATTTTTTCCACACCGTTATATATTTCATTTGCAAGCGCTTCAACCATGGTTTGTTCACGTTTATAATCTTTTTTACTTAAATGTTGTAAAATAGTCGGCATTAATTTTTCATTTCCTGCAATAAGCATCAGCGCATAAACCGGAATTTCAATTTCTTTCTTACTCGTATCTGAAATAAGTTGGACTTTAATGATTTGCAATAAATCGACGGACTCTGTAAGTGTCATCATATGTTCAAAAGAGAGATTATCTCCATGCATCATCACTTCAGCTACAACTGAAGTCGGAATCGATTCAGGTTCACGACGAATAAATTCAAAATCTGAATCAGCAGTTCTTAATTGTTTAAAATATTTTAGAAAATAGCTCACCTGCTTTTTATGTACTTTAGTTAATAAGCCAGTAGACTTATATTCCAATACTTTTTTTAAAATTTCAGCATCTGACATGACATAAGGTTGAGACTCCCCCGTTATTATCATAATAGGAAGAATCAGATTTAATTTTTGAACTACCCGTGCTTTCAGAGCAAGTGCTGCAGTTAAGTGATCCACATCATTTTGAGTAATATAAATTGCTGTAATTGCACTTTCTTGAAGGCCGACCAATACTTCATTATGTTGAGTTTGATGAGATGAATTAACATGTGCAATTAATCCGTCTCTTCCTAATGATTTGGGAGGACCATCGCTTTTTACTGCAAGCCATGGCTTTTCATTGGAACTTACATCTGAAGCAAAAAAATATTTTTCACCTTTCAAATGACATTGATCTAAATCCATCACTAAGCCTAAATTTAAAGAAGAATAACTCTCGAAGTGTTGAATCTCACCACTTTTAGGCAAAAGCGTCGTCGACATTTTTTTTGTGAAATGAGTATTTTGGTAAGAACCACGATGTTCACGTGGAGTGCGGTTATGCCAAATGCCGGTTAAGGGATTATATGCTCTGCTTCGATCTACTTGGATTCGACTTTCCCGTTTAACTGGTCGATAGAATTGCGGATACTTTACTTGATGCAGAATATAATCCCAGTAAGAAAAATCAGTCCCATCAAATCGAATTGATTTGATAAGCGCAGTTCCATTTTGTATCGTACTAATACTCCGTTCTGGCATCACTCGATCTGTAAATCGTGTAGAACTATCAAGCTCATCAACAAATTCCCTCACTTCACGACTTTGTGGTGTCAAATGCGCTAACACCGATTGATAGCTGCCTTGTTTATAGGGAAGACCAAATGGAACTGCTGATAACATTACTTCATGGAAACTATGAGCACCCGCTAAGTTTAATAACGAAAAAGTTGCAAGAGT
>CAYGUK010000216.1:0-2837 GCA_964352985.1 uncultured Legionellales bacterium | reverse complement strand
CTTTTTAACAGCATCTTCAGAGGTCATCACGTTGATGGTCCAGCCGGTTAATTCACTGGCTAGTCGCACATTCTGACCATTACGTCCGATGGCTTGTGATAATTGTTCGGGTTCAACTGCGACTTCAATGGTATGAGCATCTTCATCTATCACAATCGAAGCCACTTCAGCCGGCGCCATCGCATTGATGACTAATTGCGCTGGATTGTCATCCCATAAAACAATATCAATGCGCTCACCACCTAATTCACCGGATACCGCTTGGACTCGCGTACCACGCATACCAACGCAAGCACCAACAGGATCAATACGACCATCATTGGTTTTAACCGCAATTTTCGCACGTGATCCAGGATCGCGAGCGGCACTTTTAATTTCTAATAATTCCTCAGCAATTTCAGGCACTTCAATTTTAAATAATTCGATCAGCATTTCTGGTTTAGTACGAGAAATAAATAGTTGTGCTCCGCGGCCTTCATCACCAATCTCAAAAAGATAAGCGCGAATTCTATCTCCGGGACGATACGATTCACGTGGCAACATTTGATCACGAGTTAACATCGCTTCAGCATTGTTACCCAAATCGACCAACACGTAATCACGAATACTTTTCTTGACCACACCCGTAATAAGTTGACCCAATTTCTCACGATAGGCATCAATAATTTGTGCGCGTTCAGCTTCACGAACTTTTTGGACGATAACTTGTTTTGCAGTTTGAGCGACAATACGACCAGAAGCGACGGCTTCTATCGGTTCTTCAATTTTATCGCCGACATTAAGATTTGGATCTTTTTTACGTGCGTAAGATACTTTAATTTGCGCATCAGGATTTTCGATATCTTCATCATCTGGGACAACATCCCAATAACGACAGGTTTCATAATCACCCGAATGTCTATCAATGGTGACTCTAACCGCAATATCTTCCAAATGACGCTTTTTTGTTGCTTGCGCAATGGCAGCTTCTAAGGCTTGGAAGATAATTTCTTTCTCAACACCTTTTTCATTTGATACAGCTTCTGCAACTAATAAGATCTCTTTATTCATCTTTCTGCCTCGTTGTAGGCTCCTTTGTCCCAATCAACTTCCCTTTTTGGATATAGGAGAAAGGAATATCAAAAACATCATTGTCACAAGCAATAGTAATTTGCGATTCATTCACTGCTTGTAAATGACCAACAAAATTACGTCGGCCATTTAAGGCCAAACGCAAATGAACTTTGATCCAATGACCTATTTGCTGTTCGTAATGCGCGATTTTAAATAAGGGCCGATCTAAACCTGGTGATGAAACTTCAAGTTGATATTTACCCGGAATAGGATCTTCCACATCCAATACACTACTCACTTGATGTGAAACCTTTTCACAATCTTTAACATTGATACCATTTGGACTATCTATATATATGCGTAAGACAGAACGACGGCCGCGAGAAATAAACTCACAACCTAATAATTCGTAACCAACAGCAGCGACTGCCGGCTCGATTAAATCTGTCATTTGTAAAGCACGTTTTTGCACTTTCAATCCTCTTTACGCTCTATACATAAACGAAAAGTGGGCATATGCCCACTTCCCAAAATAAACTCGTGTTAGTAGATCCTAAGGTAGCTAACTACCTCAGCACGAAATAATTATTTTCAAACCATAATATTTCTCATATTCTACTCTTTCAAAAAAAAACCCCTAATCGGGGCTACCACAGTTTATCTGGTAGCGGGGGTAGGATTTGAACCTACGACCTTCGGGTTATGAGCCCGACGAGCTGCCAGACTGCTCCACCCCGCAATAAAAAAGCGATTCTACACACAGTTCATTGTATAATCAAGTGCATATTCAATTAATTTTACAGAAATTCAGCAGTTTAGGATCTTAGTTTTAGAAATTGTTTACTAGCGTTCATAATAAATAACACATAATTCTTCATGAGTTACGATTTTAACTTCCGATAAAGTAACGTGGGTATTACTGCGACAGCAGTTTCAGTGAGACCACCTCCCTCATCTAGCGCAAAAATCATCGTATTCATAATATCTAAAACACTGTCATCAAGATTGAGTTTATTCAACATTAGTTTTGCGCTAGTAGCAACAAGCGCAGTTGTACCACCAGCGAGAATGGACATCACGCCGAAATAGGTTAAGTTTAGCAGCGCAGATTTTACTTGCGGGGAGGTTTGGAATTGGCTTAACCCATGTTCAAATAAATCAACCGCTAACCTTGGGGCGAGGGACCAACATCCCAATATTATAGAGGAAAACCAAGTAGGCTGTTTTTGCAATTCCACACAGAAAGGCACATTTGAATTCGTAAAATCTAATGGCTCAATGAATCTCGCAATAGGTGGCTGCCGAAACTGGCAAAAAAATCGTGTTAACACATTCTTTTGGCAAAAATTATATTTTTCTTGAAAATTAATAATGTCTGTGAAAAGTTTTGCTAAGGACGTTGCGTTAACCGGATAATTAAAAACTAAATGCATATGAATTAATTCTCGATTATTTTCACAGTGAACTTCATCCGTATGAATCGGGAAATTTTTATCTAACGGCTCATAGCCAATAGACAGTAAATACTGTCTTAAAGAGAATACTGCATTAATAATATATTGATGCCCAAATTTTGCTGTTAGTTTTTCGTTATTGACTAAGATAGTCAGAACATTCGTCCCGGGTTTATAGCAAAAGCGATGAAAGATCGAACCTGGAAAACTATAAGAATGCATTTTCAACATAAGATCTTATTGGCAAAATTAGTGTCGCAGCAATACAAAAAAATATTGTAACTATTCACCAAATTTAAGCAACAACGTAGAAACGCTGAAAAGAACAGA
>CAYGUK010000215.1:0-2839 GCA_964352985.1 uncultured Legionellales bacterium | reverse complement strand
GTTATGCGCTATTAATAGTGGTTTATTTATTAAATCTCAACATCCAGCAACGACAGATAACATAGAAAAAAACTACGCGAAAGAACTAGTTGAATCAGAAACACGTCGCTTACATGCAGCAGCATCTGCAGCTTAGAAAACTCGTGAATTCTTGTCACTATTTCTAGTGACACTTATGTATTTTTTTTCAAAATTAACAAAACATGTTTAGCATTTGCAATTATTTTGTCTAAGCTTAATTTCAAAGGCAAAGGTATTGGTTAAATTTATTAATAGGTCTAATAAAACCAACGTAAATTAAGGATGAAAAGCATGATGTATAATATCGACAAAGATTGGATAGTTTTACAGTTAAACGGCAATACATTAAACATTATTGCCGGCACAGTAAATGATGATTACTTAATTGGAACAGAGGATGATGATGAAATTTTTGGATTAGGTGGTAACGATAATATTTTTAGTTATGGCGGCGATGATCGTTTATATGGTGGCATGGGGGATGATTTATTATTCGCTGAGTCAGGCAATAATTATTTATTCGGTGGTGAAGGTAATGATAGACTTTACGGCGGTATTAATAACGATATGCTGTTTGGTGGTTCTGGTGATGATATCATTATTGATTATGGTGGAAAAAATTTTATAGATGCCGGTGATCAAAATGATTTAATTTACGCGTTTGGTTTTAACACGATTCAAGGTGGCGCGGGAGATGATCGAATTTATAATATCGGTGGTGGAACCATTGAAGATAGTGCCGGTAACGATCACTATACTTTGTTAGGCGATGAAAACACTAATCTAAAAGATTTAGTCGGTGATAATACAGTTGATCTTGATAATAGTGGAATTAATAGTGTTGTTTTAGGAAATGGTAACGATACTATTAATATCAACCAAGGTTTTAATATTGTTCAAACTTTTGATGGGAATGATGTCGTCACGATCAAAGGTGGTGATAATTTAGTTGTGTTTGGTCAGGGAAATAATCAAGCTTTTATTGAAAATGGAAATAATGAAATTGCCTATGGTGGTGGGAGTCATGATGAATATAGTGCACTATCAGGATTTAATTTTTACTTAGTCCGTGTTCACTTAACATCGGGAAACAGTATTTCGATTACTGGCGGTGTTGGTGATGATACGTTAGAAATTACGATGATTGAACCTCAGCAACTTTGGTATAAAACAGCCATTAATGATTATTTTCATTTTCTAGAGTCATCACCCGATGCCAATGAGATTTTTGATTTTAGCAGTTATGATCCCAATGGTTTATTATTTAATATAACGGCAAGTGGTATTGAACATATAATTGCGACAGGAATATTTAATAACAGAATGACCCCTCAACAAATTGAATTGTCCAATAACACAATCGCTGAAGATTCTCTAACAGATACTTTAATTGGAAAAGTATCAAGTGTAAATGATCCACTGGAAGTCCCAACTTATTCCTTAATCGATGATGTTGATGGATTGTTTCGTATTGACGAATCATCAGGTGAACTCTTTCTTGCAAAAGAAAGTGTGTTGGATTTAGATTTACAACCAAATTACTCGCTTCAAGTTAGAGTTGATGATGGTGTGAATCTTTGGACGATAAAGGAATTTAATATCGAAGTTGGTGAGGCGATTGCACCATTAGAAAATGTTGAAACACTCGCTTGGAGTGAAATTTTTGGCAGCACAGAATCGACACTACCAAATGCGGTTAATGATTCCAGCGAATCAATCCCACAAATCACAAATGACAGTTTGTTAAGTAATAACTTATCACCAATGGATACGCCTTTTGTTGACGTAATGTAAAACTGCTAAGATAAAGTTCTTCGTTATCACTATTAATTTTATTGTGATAACGAAGACATGACTGCACTACTATTTATAAGTATCAGTAACTGTCGCCTAGATTATCTTAGCCTTTCAACGGAGTATTAATTAATTGAAAGGACGACGAGTCTATAAGAATGTAAAAGTACATTTTAACTGTATTAAGGTCTAAGTCTATAGGTCACACACTTTTTCTCATCTTCTACTTCTGTTACTGTATTTACTGGGGATTTTGTTGCATTTAGGTTAGGCTTTTTAAAATTAGCCTTAAAGCTAGTAAATAAAGATTTAGCATGGTTATAATTTGATTTTAAAGTTTCAACTTGTGTTATTAATCCCTCTTCATCTACACTATAAGAGTCATTTAAACTCTGTATTTTTTCCTCAATTGTCGCTATTTGTATTTGAATTTTTTTTTCTCGTAATTCAAAAATTGAACGAATCCTAAATCCAAACTGATCTTTTACATAATAGCTGTTAGAAGTAAAATATAATAAATTGGAAGTTTGAACATTTTTAGAAAATTTGCCAATTGATAATAAACAAGTATCTATTAATACTTTAATCATTGCTGGCGTCAATTCTTCAGATTGTACTGGAGCATCAGGCACAGGTTTTGTTTTGATCCTTGAAGATCTTTTATTCTTGGTTGCGGGCATATTTATTCCTATTATTCTAATGTTTGTAGAGTTATCTATTTTAATGATGGGCCGAATATACGCTAACCTGAGTTCTGGATAAGCAAATCTGTAACCGAATGAAATGAATGAAAAAATGACCGATGCCGCTAAAATTTAGTTCCAAAACTACGACTAAATAATTTAAATGGAGTTGATTATGTTGGCACCGGTCACAGAGATTTTTTGCGATATTGATGATTTTTGCAAGGACTATTTGCAAAAGCAGTCAACCCATTTGCTACCAAACCCAGCCAGAAAGCGAAAGCGGGCAATGCAAATGAGCGTATCAGAAATTGCCAGCATCATTGTATTATTTCAAATGA
>CAYGUK010000214.1:0-2858 GCA_964352985.1 uncultured Legionellales bacterium | reverse complement strand
GAGCAATACGATCAATTTCTGAAAGTAACTGCTGAAATTCAGCATCAAGTGATTGTCTATCTGAATCTGTATTCGTCGCGTTTCTTGATTGCACGGCTAATTCCCGCATCCGTTGAAACGCATTTGTTACTTCGCTTAACGCACCTTCAGCCGTTTGGGCTAAAGAAATCGCATCATTCGAGTTACGAATCGCCTGATTCATCCCTGTAATTTGTGACTGCATTCTTGTTGAAATTGCAAGTCCAGCAGCGTCATCTCTCGCGCTATTGATTCGTAAACCTGAAGATAAACGTTGCAAAGAGATACTTAAATCACTTTGCGATTTATTCAAGTTACGCTGCGCGTTCATTGAAGCTACGTTTGTGTTAACGACTTGTGGCATTTTGGACGTCTCCTTTTTTTGACCGTGGCCAGTATTGTTTTAACCAATCGGTTACATTAATTCCTAGAGTAAGCTATCACTTACTCATCTCCCACATGAGAAATATCGACGTTGACTGACAAAACTTTAGGAGGGTTGCGTAAAATTTATTAATTTCATTTATTTGTGTGCATATAAATTTTCATTATATTACAACCTTTTGAATTTATGAGGTTTATATTTTGGTGGGTTATAAGGTAAAGTTTAACGAAAGTTTACCGATAATTTATATACATAGGGAAATTAAGTGTAACGTGAAAGAGTAAATAAAAATGTTAAGTTCATTAGGGATCGGATCAGGCATAGATATACAGGGCATTATCACCCAGTTAATGACCGTTGAATCTAGACCTTTAAACTTTTTACAAATCGATAGAGCAAACGCTAGCACAAAATTAAGTGTGGTGGGTACGATTAAAAGTGCCACCGATAAATTAAAAACAAGTGTTGAAAATTTAAAAAAATTAGATAGCCTGCAAAAAACCAGTATTTCCATTAGCGATGAAACAAAAGCAACTGTTTCAAGTGGTGGCACAGCCGCGCAAGGAAACTATGCTTTAAACGTCACGCAACTTGCAAAAGCACATCAAATTGCTTCCGGCGCTGAATTAAATGTCGGTGCAACACTTGGTAGCACTGGCACAATTCAAATTGCACAAGGTAGTAATTCCTTTCAAGTCGTAATCGATTCTAGTAACGATACACTCGAAGGAATTAAAAATGCGATAAATGATGCAAGCAATAACACAGGTGTTACAGCAACAATTTTAACAGTTGGGACTGAAGGCGCAAAAAAACAACGCCTCATTTTAAATGCAGATGAACAAGGTTCAGCAAATGGGATTACCGTTACCGATATCACTGGCACTATTGCTGGCACTTCATTACAAATTACCAATGGTACTCGACAAGAATTAACCGCAGCAGATGATGCGATTTTCACTGTTGATACGTTTAGTGTAACAAGAAGCAACAATACAATTACTGATGTTATTGAAGATGTGACGATTGATTTATTAGACCTCGGCACATCGACTGTAACAGTTAAAAAAGATAGTACAGGAACAAGTGCGGCGATTAAATCTCAAATTGATGCCTTTGTAAAAGATTATAATGCTTTAATTAACACGGTAAATGATCAAAATGCAACGTCATTCCAAGGTGATACTGGATTTGAACTCATCGTTAATCGCTTAACCAATGAAATTTTAACGACAACCAGTGCAACAGGTACTTATGGTTCATTTGCTGAAATTGGTATCACGCTTGCAGCCAGCACAAGAAAAACAACATCAGGCGGATTTGAATATGTTTCTTCCGGACAAATCAAACTAGACTCCAGCAAAATAGATAAAGCACTTTCAACTGATTTTGACAGTGTCATCAAATTATTTGAAGATTCTACCCATGGTTTAATTAGTCGGTTATCAAATATTCTAGACAGCTATCTTGATACAGATGGAATTTTCAAAAATCGACAAGATGCTTTGAATACGCAAATTAAAACATTCGATCGGAAAATTGATCAAGAAACGAATCGTTTAGAAACAGTTGAAACACGTTATCGTCAGCAATTCACCGCGATGGATACGGCGATATCACAATTAAATACAACTTCATCGTTTCTTACACAACAATTAGCCAATATTTCACGAATTACGAATAATTCATCAAATAGAAATTAAGCGAGGGAATTATGTTAAATGGCGCTAACATTTATAAACAAATTGCAGCACAGGAAGTATTAACTACCTCACCCTATCGAGTTATACAAATGTTAATGCAAGGTGTGTTGGATAATTTAAGTATTGCAAAATCTGCTATTTTAGAAAAAAAACATCTTGTGAAATTACAAGCCATCGATCGCGCAATAAATATCATTATAGAATTACAAGCCAGTTTAGACTTTAAGCAAGGCGGTCAAATCGCAGAAGAATTAGATAGACTTTATCAATTTATGACATCACGCTTAGTCGATATTAATGCGAGTAACAATGCTGAAAAACTTCATGCTGTCACCCAAGTTATGCAAGACATTAAACAAGGCTGGGATGGTATCAATCCAGATAAAGAAGAAAATAGAGGTTCAGAAAATGAATGAGAAATTACAACTGATAAAAACACAAACTGATCAATTAGAGCAAGCCGTTGAAAGCCAAAATTGGGAAGATGTGATAACCATTCAACAACAACAAGACCAATCCATTCGCGAATTATTTCTACATCTCGATGACAGTCAAAAAACCGCCCTGCTATATCAAACGCTAAGTGACATTAATCAACGTAATGAATCATTAACAGCATCTATCATGTTGAAGCAAAAAGAGGTTAAATTGGCTCTCATCAAAATAAAACAGGGCAAAAATGCCACCATGGCCTATTGCCAACATGAAAAGTAAGATACTGTATTTATACAATTAATTTCTGATAAGAACAT
>CAYGUK010000213.1:0-2986 GCA_964352985.1 uncultured Legionellales bacterium | reverse complement strand
TCGCCCTAACCCCCGACCGGCCAACCGAGTTTTATGTTACCCGGCCCCCCTCGCGAATGCCTGCCAATGTTTCAACAAAACGTACTGAATATATTAAAAGATAAAATTCAATCGCGTTCTTGGCAAGTTAAAAAATGGTTGGTCTTTGATATTCGTGAAAGTGAAATTGGTGCTGCATTCGATAAATTAATGGCAAATTATGCGTGTGAAACTGGTTATCGTTTTCACTACCCATATATCGAAGTAAAATTATTATATCATGACCATAATGATGAAATGCTCGATATTGCCGATCAATATTTAGCACCGCTTTGTTTAAATCAACAAGCATTACCCGCAAGCGAAATATTAAAAAATAAATTATCATCGATTAATAAAATGCTCACCATTGCAGATAAAGCAACCCAGGGTCGTTTACAAGTGCAATTATTATCGCCGGAGTTAAAGCCCTATTTAAAATTTGTTGAATCTGAAAATGCTGATATTGTTATTCACGGTTTATCTCGTTACTGGAATCGTGATGATAACCAAGATAATCACATTGCCATTCAAATTGGCGATAAACAATTCAAACGAGATGTGTTATTTAATCACCATGCTCTGCAAGATTTGTGTGTGGAATTTGCTTGTCAAATTATATTAGATAATTTGATTACGCATTAACGTTTACATTGATAATATATTTTTTAATTGTGTTAGATATTGGGCAAAGCGTTCTTTGCCCAATATCGTAATATTATAGGTTGTTTTTGGTTTATTATCGACAAACGCTTTTTTCATTGCGATATATTTTTTTGATGTTAACTCTTTCATATGAGTGCTCATATGACCATCGCTGAGTGATAATGCTTGCTTAATTGTCGTATAATCTGTCGCCCCCATATTAATCAAATATGCCATGATTTTAGTACGAACAGGTTGATGGATAACTTTATCCAATTCAAAATTATCACTCATTCTACATCCTTTGTTTTATTAATGACGATGCCAGTAACAATGTAGCTCAGTCCAAGATAACACATAAAAACTATCCATAACCAAGAAACATTAATGTGATCAAGTGCAATATAGACGATACCGAGTAAGATATAACTCCACGATACTAATCGCACAAACGAAATCGTAAAGCGCCCATATAAATTAAATAATATCCCCAGAAATAAAAATACCATGGGGAAAATTAAATTATATTGCCCAACATAACTCAGTGCAAAAATAGCCCCTATCATGGCAATTAATATTGGTTTATGAATCGCAAAAGCATTTGCGATTAAAGGATGATTGGTTTTTTCTCTGCCTTCTTTGTAATAGCGTCCAATAACACGCCCTACAATCGAAAACAATAGCATATAAAACACAATATGAATGGCAAGATTTAATAATGGCATTTGGAGTTGACTAACACCAAAACTAAAATAATCAGTGCCCCACTCTAAAACGGGAATGAGAATAAATAAAATTCCAAAACCAATCATGCGTTTACCGGAAATTAATACTCGGGTACTTGATTCTAATAATTGGCGAATTGAATTAATTTGTTCAATTGCTTGTTGTTGTTCATTCATAGCGAAACCTCTTGCTTAATAGTACTATCTAAATAATAGTACTATTAAGTTTGAAAGTCAACGCTTATTTATCATCCCATGCTATAAGATAACATCACTCATCGAGATCCCATTGGTGGCAATCAAGTCCACAGCAAAGTTCGCATTATTAACAGCGACTTGATAGATACCATTATTAAATTCAATACTGACATCATTAGCAGAAACATTTAATTGTGATAAATCAAGTTTATCTTCTCCACTGACAAATCCTTCCAGGATATCTCGAGCTTGTAAGGTTGAATGGGAGGCCAATTCAAATTGATAAATATCAGCTCCCGCACCACCATTTAAAAAGTCTTGGCCTGCCCCACCATTTAAAATGTCATCACCTTCGTTTCCATAAAGTCGGTCATCACCACTGCCGCCCAATAAGCGATCATTGCCAAAGTTACCATGAAGAAAATCGTTACCGGCATCGCCATGTAAACAATCATCACCAAAGTTACCATGAAGGAAATCATCACCATCACCGGCAATTAAGACATCATTACCAGCATGACCGTGTAATGTATCATTACCACCTAAGCCTAAAATGTAATCGCCGGCTTCGGTTCCAAAAAGCGTTTCTGGATTTGCGGTGCCTAAAATATCGTTTAAACCTAACAGGTGATCACAATCATCTGGTGCTGGTTCTGGTTCGGGTTCGGGTTCTGGCTCTGGTTCGGGTTCTGGTTCGGGTTGTGGTACAGGTTCTCCATTTATAATAATAAAATCACTCGCTGATAAAGTTATCGGATTACCAATCGTAACCGTAAAGTCACTATTGTTTGTGGATATAAATAAATAACCATGTTCGAAATTAAAATTTAAATCCGCATAGTCATTCACAATATTGGAGAGTAAAATTTTATCTTGGCCAACTTCAAAGAATTCAATAAAATCGGGATTAGCAAAGAGAGAATCATTTACCGATTCAAATTGATAAACATCTTGTCCTATGCCCCCGACTAACAAATCACGACCTAAGCCACCATTTAAAATATCATTACCTTGATTACCATAAAGAAAATCATTTCCTTCTCCACCATTTAGCACATCATTTCCTTCATTACCATGAACATAATCATCGCCTTGTTCGCCATTTAAAATATCGTCACCATCGTTACCATGTAACGTATCATTACCCTGACCTGCGAAAATTTGATCATGTCCTGCAAGACCATGAATAACATCATTGCCCGCTAAACTATAAACCACATCATTACCCAAAGTCGCGAAGATAGTATCGCCGTTATTGGTTCCCATAATGGCATCAGGATCGGGATCGGGTTCGGGTTCTGGCTCTGGTTCAGGCTCTGGCTCAGGCTCTGGATCTGGGTCAGGAGCATGAAATGGTTCACCATATCCATCAGGATATACATCAACATATTCATCAGGAT
>CAYGUK010000212.1:0-2998 GCA_964352985.1 uncultured Legionellales bacterium | reverse complement strand
CGGGAACAAAAAAATCAGAATTTCTCTAATTCAGATCCGCGGAATGTGGGATTTATTATACATTTTATCATTACATTTTTACTTCGATAATATCCCACATTATGGATTGTCGTAAAATTACCTGTTTCAATAATAATAAAAACCATATTGAACAACGTCGATATTATGATAGTTGCACTCAGGAAGCTGGGTATAAAAATCTCCATGGGCTTCGCCACGCTTACGCTCAAAGAAAATATTTTGAAATAACAGGTTGGCAGGCACCAATTAATGGCGGGAAAGAAAGAATTCAATTGTCAAAAAAAGAGCAAAAGCTAGATATGCAAGCAAGGAAAACGATTGCGCTTTTACTTGGTCATTCTCGTCCTACAATATCAAAAAATTATTTGGGCTAAAAAAACAAAACGGCCTACTCCATAATATTAATAAACTCAGAAGCATTTATTAATTCCTGAAGGTTATTGATAAATCTAGCAACATGAAAACCATCGCAAACGGCATGATTGACTTGGATCGCAATTGGCAATAAATTTTTATCATCATTTTTTGTGTATTTCCCTATTGTAAAAATAGGTAAAAAATAATTTTCGTTTTTTGATAAATTTAAATTAAACCCAGAAAAATCGATCCAGGGGATCATTGAAATATTGAATAAGTTTGATGGATGGCTTTTTTTTGGAAACATATTTTTATCGTTATGATATAGTTGGGTATCTGACAGATAATTATTATGAAATTGATGAAAATTAGGGAAATGTTCAGTCCAAATGCTAGAAAATGTTTCCGTGTCCTTATGAAAAATTGTGTAAGCAGGATGAATTATATCAAAATACCCAATATTACCATCCTCATTTTGAGACATTTTAAATTCGTTGTTTTGATTTACAATAGTCGATAGTGCATAGATGATAGCGGGGTACAATTTAATATTGTGCTTTTTAATTTTAAGCAATAACTTCGTAATATCAATAGTAATGCTTATGCTATAGGAGCACGGCACTTGATTTGTATAATGGTGAAAGTGTTCTTTTCTTTCCCAGTGGTCCATATTAATTAATTCAAATTTCATTTTTCACCTCAGTATGTTAATTTTTTTAATCTTAAATATCATTTAACTCGGCTTCGATTTCTTCGACGGAAAGTAAATCATATTGAAAATGACGGCAATGAGTGTTCAATATGACGATATGGTTCTGTCGCAAATATTTGATAACAAGTTGATTTTATTAACATTTTTTTATATTGAAATCACGCCGTTTTCTTATTAAATTCATTTAGTTACGGTATATTTCGTTGAAAATTTTGCGACAGAACCCTAGTTAATCCCTCTTTATTTATTGATATCTATTAGTTGATTCTTATCGATCCCTAATTTTTCCAATGATTCGACTGTCTCATCTGAATATGCGAGCCTTGCATCAACAGAGGGGAAATAATAGCGAGTTCGCCATTCCTGATGAAAAGCGACTAAATTTTGCTTAAATAAAGAACTTAAAATATTTGAAATTTGGTTTTGTGATTTTTTTGTTTCTTGCGCAATTTCCTTTACTGAAATACGATAATGTTTAACTATCGTTTGTAACACCACAAGTTCGGTTGAAGACAATCTAAACTTTTTAATACGCTGTTCACCGATTGATCTTAACTCTGGTATCGCCATTTTCAACGATATACATGACGTTAAGGAGCCTAGACGTAGATTCGTACAAAGACGATTAATCAAGCCAAATATATAACGTAATCTTCCCCGGGTTATGTAATAAAGATAAATCCAAACTTCTTTATCAACGGGCACCGCTGCTGTTGGTGATTTTTTGAAATAATTGATCCGTTTATTGATTAAATCAAAATAAATCTGTTTTGATAATGCCTTAATTTCAACCTCATCATCGATAATATCATCCACCCTATCCACTTCTTGAGCTATAAATCGTTTTAACTCAGTATCGCCCACTAATAACCAGCTTATTCCAGGAATTTGGAAATAATCTCTCATTATATTTAATAATTTTTTAAAATGAACTTCATCTTGAACCTTTATAAGCATAAGAATGAGCTAGCTATTAATAAGATCGAGCGTTTTATCGACTTTGTGCTGGCTCAAGAAGATGATCACAGCCTATTGGTTAGTGACCTTTATTCACGCTCAACACAAAAATCCGATCTACAACAGGCTAGAAATGATATGCATGAATATCAGGTGCTAAGCCGTTTTGGTTACGCCAAGCTCATTCAAAATCGTTATAGCAGCATGCGCCGCTATTTTGCTGATTTTATCCGATTGCCATTTTTGGTAGAAAAAGGTGGCCAGTCATTAGAACAATCAATTGATTTGGTGCGCAAACTTGATCAGCAAGAGATTGCCATGGTACCCAGTGATATGGATACCAAATTTATGGATAGCCAGTTAACGATTGCCATGCGAGATCAAAATGGAGAAATCAAACGAAATCTTTGGGAAATGGGATTAGCCGTTGCTATTAAAGATGGTTTTCGATCGGGCGATTTATTCGTCGAGCATAGTAATAAATACGCATCCTTTTGGAACTTGATATATCAAGACGGGGAGTGGCAGCAAGAAAAAGAAAATTGCTACCAAGCACTTGAGATGACACAAGACGCAGAACTTGCAGTAGGCGAAATTGTGGAGAACTTTCGCTTGAACGACATGGGATCTGGAATGATATTTTATGTGTGATTTAATTTGAGGGGATGGATGAGAATAGCTATCGATAAGATATAAAGTCTTTTTTTTCTCAGTCTAAATTAAATTTCCATAATTCATATCAGCAACAAGCTGTACAATGCTTCACAAAACTATTAGTAAAAGGAACGTGGATTTATGGCTGCCGATACAAGCGCAATTATTAAAAGGATTGGAGAAAAAGAAAAAGAAGAAGAAGAAAAAAAAGAAGAAAAAGAAGAAAAAGAAAATAAAAAGGTCATCTATGAAATTGGTAAAAAAAATGTTTAAGAATATACAGGAGTAAAGCGAGAG
>CAYGUK010000211.1:0-3074 GCA_964352985.1 uncultured Legionellales bacterium | reverse complement strand
TAAGAATCCCCATCGCGTAAGGAAAGTCTGTTCTTTTCAGCGTTTCTACGTTTTTACTTAAATTTGGTGAATAGTTACTTTAATTTTAGCATGAGATTGATGATCAATAAAAATAATACTCACATTATTGACTTTATCAGCGTATAGCAGCATATTGCTACAAAATATATATTCCGAGAGAGCTTAATGAGTATTGTCAAAATTTCTCAAGAATTACATGATGAGGCACGTAAGCGTGCAAAAGCCATGAGCCGCTCAATTAATATGCAAGTTGAGCATTGGATGCGTATGGGAAAACTAATAGAAGAGAATCCTGATTTAACTTATCGTGAAATTTGGGAACTCTTAATTCAAAACGAAGAAGAAGTTGTTGCAAAATGATCAAAACAGCGGATGAAATTATCAAAATGCGATGCGCTAGTAAACTTGCGGCAAACGTATTAGAAATGATTAGTGAATATGTGAAACCTGGAATTTCGACAGCAGAACTCAATTCAATATGTCAAACTTACATTGAAAATGATTTAGACGCCATTCCTTCTACATTAAATCATCATGGTTTTCCTGCGTGTATTTGCACTTCGTTAAATCATGTTGTTTGTCACGGGATTCCATCAGCAAAAAAAATTTTAAAACAGGGTGATATTTTAAATATTGATGTCACAGTAAAAAAAGATGGCTTCATCGGTGATACCAGCAAAATGTTTTTAATTGGAGAGGTTAAACATTTTGCGAAACAACTCGTCAACGTTGCGTGGGAATGCATGATGCTTGGAATTGCAGAAGTAAAACCAGGCAATTATATCGGTGATATAGCATATGCAATTACCAACCATGCAAATCAATTCCGCTATACGGTTGTCAGAGAATATGGTGGTCATGGCATTGGGCAAAAAATGTGGGAAAAACCGCAGGTGTCGCATGTGGGTCAAGCAAAAACAGGTTTACAATTACAACCCGGCATGACTTTCACGATAGAACCGATGATCAACCAAGGCAAAGCCAATATTAAACATTTATCTGATGGTTGGACAGTGGTGACAAAAGATCATAAACTCTCAGCGCAATGGGAACACACGGTATTAGTCACAGAAAATGGTGTTGAAATTTTAACATTACGTGAAGAAGAAAAATCAAACTTATCTACTTTCTTAAATTAGTATTTTTAAATTGTAGTAGTAAATCTTTAAGATCACCAGCTTCATATTTTTTTGAATATTTTGGTCTACCTTTGATTGTTTCTTTTGTATCTATGAAGCCAAATTTTTCATATAAGTTACCTTGGCGTTTCGTTTCCGCCTCCCAGTCACGTTTAAATTTATGCGCATCTTCCAAAATAACAGAAAAGTCATCAGGATTATCTATTAGTTCTTCTCTGAGACCAGAGAGAATAATGTAATCTAATAATTCAAAAAGACAACGACTTAAACCTTGGCCTTTATATTGATCAGAGGTTAAAACAAATTCAACTTTTATAGCGCTTTTGTCTTTTTCTGTTTTTTGACTAAGTAACATGGCAGCGCATATTTGCCCTTTGTCATCAATAATAGTTAAAACAAATCCAGACATTTCTTCAATAAGAAATTGAATTTCATCATCGTCATAAGTTGAGTAACCTTGACTACTGAAGAACGTGACAACATCATCGATATTTGAATTTACAAATCGAATAGATAAGCCTTTTTTCTTAAACCAATCAGCATGATGATATAAATAGCCTGCAATATAGGCTTCAATGCGTTTTGAATACATTTATTATTATTCTTAATTTATTCTATATTAAAATTATATAAAACTAATTAATTATTTACTAGTAATGTTATTACCAAGTATATCTATTAAAGAAAAACCCCAGGTAATTATTGCCAGAAATATCTCCCTCAATTTTTTAACGATCTTGTATTTAGATATAAATTGGTATTATTCAGACTAACAAAAACAATCTCCATGAATATAGAAATGTTGTTTATTATTAATCATGACTCTCACAAATGATATCGGTGAAAAAACAAGCTCGTGATTTTAGTAGAGTAAATAAATTATTGTTTGAATATTTTTGGTAAGTGAAAAATGATAAATTTAATTAAAAACTTTTTTTTACTACATCACAATTTTTCAATAATGAAAATTATGTTGTGTGATGTTGATTTGTATTTTGCAAAAACTAATATTTTTCTACAGGCCATTGTGATGAGCGACTCAAGGTATATTCGAAAAAAGCGAGAATAGTAAAAGTTTTCACCCCTCACATGGTCTTGGTGAGTAGAAGCGATAACTAAATGATCCAAAATTTTCAACTCAACGAGTAAAAGGTTGCAGGCTAGTATAAGCAACTTATTGAAGATAGCCTGTTTTTTGCCATAGTTCTATCATTTATTATCCGAACTTCGGTGGTGATTTTTCGGATAAATAGTTAGTTTTATTGGCCTTAGGAAGTTTACTCTATGCTGACTTCATGGCATAGTTGCATAGCATGATTTGACCCATGTATTAAGCGTTTAGACCCTACCAGCCATTACAAGGTGGGTTTAATTTGCAAGTCCGAAATTATAGAGATTGACAGTTTGAATTAAAAGATAGGATTTAAAAATGACGATTAAAAAAAATATGATTAACGCTATTTTTAGTGATATTGCCAAAAGTATCCAACTCGTCATTCATCAAACGTTTCCTGACACGACGATAACAGTGGAAGACATTTATGGCCAAATCGGTGAAACACCTAATTTGGCGATGGGACATTTTGCGTTTCCATGTTTTATCCTGACTAAACTCTATAAAAAAAGCCCAAATGAAATTGCCAATGACTTAGCGAAAGCCTTAGATCAAACAAATCAAAAAGTCACATATAAAGTAGTGGGACCTTACTTAAATTTTTATCTTAATCTCACTCTCATTGGCGAAGATATTGTCAGAGAGATATTGAATGGTCAATACTTCAATAAAACTTTTTATCAAAATCCACCAAAAACAATGATTGAATATTCTCAACCTAACACCCATAAAGTGCTTCATGTGGGGCATATGAGAAATTTATGTTTAGGTAATGCTATTTCTCGCTTACATCAATATTG
>CAYGUK010000210.1:0-3090 GCA_964352985.1 uncultured Legionellales bacterium | reverse complement strand
AAGATGAGACCATGTTCCTGTCACGCCGGGGGTCGCGGGTTCGAGTCCCGTCCGCCACGCCATATAACTGGTTGATTTTTATAGTCTTTTCTGATTTTCTTGATTTAGAGGGCTCGTAGAGGGCTAGATCTGATTTTGATTTTTTGCATACATCCCCTGATGTTTGCTAGTTTGCCCTGGTGATTGAAAATTTAGTCTTAGATTTTCTAATAGTTGTTATTTTTTGGGACGGGACTGTTCCCGTCATTTTGGGTTGGACGGGATTGGATCTGGTTCTGAGATTCAAGATCAGATTTGCTTAAAAATTATTTATAATTTTATTCGGAAAATCAGTTTTACTTGCTTTGTAATGTAATTCACCATCCGATCCTGCTACAGAATACATTTTTTTATTGCCTCGTTTTACCGATATCCACTCAACTTTATCATGAACATAGTCTAATACTTTTTTAAGCTCATGCCATTGTAAAGTGACAATTCCATCAGGCCCACAATTTAAAATTAAAAACATGTTTTCTAATGTTAAGTTCATACTAAATATAAGATCTTGGTTTTCTTTAGTAAAGGAAAATCTCCATGGTGAAATGCGTTTGTTTGAATATTTTATATAAATCCCTGTAGATTCTTGTAATACATAAGCATTAGTATCATTTTCATTAAATTTGCGGATCTTGATTCCACTATCTACTGAATGAATCATTTTAGTTAATATTGCACCATGTATTTTTTCATATTCTTTCATGCTGCTTTTCTCTTTTTGGAAATGTATTTTGTTGAGTCACCGGGTGCATAACTATAGTATACTCTAGCAAACATTTTGTGACTAAAAAATATTTTTAAATGGTGAAAAGCATGTGGGTATTTATTAAATTTATAATCAGAATTTGCAAACATGCCACCAGTAGTTCTATATACTGTGTCAGGATCTGCATCTTTTTTTCTATCAATACTTTGAGGCATATGAATCGCGATGGATTGTTCAGGGTGTGTGCTATACTTTAATATGAAGTTAATAAAACTTAATGGTAATGCTTCATCACCAACAATTTTGTTAATTAGTACTAATTTTTTTTCATTTTGATACATTTCATTAGAAATTATATCGTGTAAATCATCTTGGAATTGAAATAGACCAAAAGAAGTACTACCTGGTCCAATAACTGAAGTTATTGATTTGTTAATACTTGCTTTGGCAACAGGCATTGATTTTTTATCTTCTATCCAATATGGGATCCCTTCATTATGGGATATCAATTCAAGAGACAATTTTTGATAAACAAAGCAGGTATGCCATTTAAGATAAAGAGACTCAGTAATAAACAATGTAAAAAATCTTAAATATTCTCTTCTGTATCCGAACATTCTAGCTCTTTGAATATACGTGTCTTGTTGTATTTTATTTTTTACATCTCTAGTAAAAAACATCACTAATAAATTCTCAAATGTTACACCTCTAGATACAATATTTCCTCCAATAGCAATTGTAAATAAAGTTGATGGAGAAGTTGCATCTCGAACTTTTTCTTTATCCTGATCACTATTAATAACAACTATCTGGTTTTGCTTCATATGATCATAAATAAATAAAATAATATCATCTGCAATTTTACTATTTTCAAAATAATCATTTGCTTTATTCCAAATCATATCAATATAGACTTCATGTTTCTTATTATTGTTATGCGTCAGCACATCTATAATTTTTTCTATTCTTAAATAATCAATTTTATGATCATCCTTTTTCCCACTAGTATGTATTAGAAAACAATAGTTTTTTATATTTTTATTCAAATAAAGATTAACATATGAAGCTTTCATTAAAAATTCAAAAAAAGCATTTCGTAAATATTTTGGACTATCGTCATTTTCTGGAAGATAAATTAAATCATATTTTTCTTTACCAATTATGATTGGAAAAAAATCCTCATGTCCAGTATATTCCATTGGTGGTGAGAATTTAATCCATGCTTCACTTGTATTATTAAATGTATTATTTAAGTCTAATCTCCCCGGTGTCGCAGTGATACCAATATATATGCTATTTGACGTTAGTAATTTACCAACTAACTCATTAATTTTCGTTTTTTCACCTTTTATATTTATTTTTGAATTGGGACTAGCATAGTCGGCTTCATCATCAAGTATTATTAATGAATCTATAGAGCCAATTTTATTCATAAGCTTTGTTAAGTCCTTAGAATTCTTTTTACAAAATATTATCCATTCAGTCCCTTTAATATTAATAGAAGGATCTAAAATTTCGTCAAAATTTTTTGGAGCTGGATCTAGCGAAGATCTTTTAAAACGATCTAAGTTTTGTTGTAACAACTGTACGTTATCATTTAGTAAAATAATAATAATTTTATAACCTATATCTAATAATTTTGCTGTAAGTATAATCATCATTTCAGTTTTACCACTTTGAGGTTCACCATATATAACAAATGAGCGTTCACCATTAGTGATATTTTTCACTGCACTATCAACTACACATTCTATATTATTAGTTACAAAATTTTCCGATGTCCGTTGCAACTGCCTAAGATATCGAGATTTATTCCTGTTTTTTAATAGGTCACGATTAAATCCCATAATAATAACACCATATTTTCCTCACTGATGAATTAATTATAGAGCATATATAATATTTATTATTATGGATTACAAATGAAATTATTATAGTATCAAATATTCAAATATTAATGCTGTAATATTATATAGTTAGGCGTATATTTGTATCGTTTTGTTAAAATTTGCTGTTAATGGCTTGAATTAATAGTGTTTTAAGAAATATAAGATTTCTAAATGTTATTTCTCCCTTTCAGCAGCATAAAAAACAATAATTTCAATTTAAAAGTAGTTAAAAAACCACAGACCACTTGATCGTGGACAATCGATCACAACAAAAATGGCGAAAAGATCAAAAAGGATAAAAGAATTAACTGCTAAACTAAGTGTTTTAATAAACACAGAAACAACAAATGTTATATCAAACCGAACAAATAAAGACAGAGCATTTAGGTCATCCAAAAACTTTTAATTTTTATTGGTCTAGCATGAATAGAGCTATAAATTATGGTGCAATTTTAT
>CAYGUK010000209.1:0-3124 GCA_964352985.1 uncultured Legionellales bacterium | reverse complement strand
TTATAGGCCCCATGCTAATGGAAAATGCCGCGATATAAACTAATATACTCACTAAGGCTAACCAACGATCTGCACCCGTTTTTCCATGTTGATATAAGGCGAAACTGAGAAAAAATAATCCCAAGGTCATAAAAATTAAACCGATATAAAGTAAAGGTTTTCGCCCCCAGCTATCGATAAAAAATAAAGACACAATTGTTGATACCACTAAGGTTATGCCAATAAACACCGAAGAATAAATCGCATTGGTTGCATTAAATAATCCGGTCATATGTAAAATAGTGGGCGCATAATAGAGAATCGTGTTAATTCCGGTGACTTGTTGGAAAATAGCAAGCCCCATACCGATCATTAAACAATATTTTGAAGTTGGTGATAATAATTCTCGCCAAGATACTTTTTTTCGATCCGCTGATTGTTGTAATGCAAGCTTAGCAATTTGCGATTCAATTGCGTGATAATTACTATAAATTTTTGCTAATACTTTTCTAGCATCACTATGACGACCTTTAGCAAATAACCAGCGAGGACTCGCTGGTAAAAAAATCATTCCAAGTAATAAACATGTCGCCGGTATAAGCCCCACTAAAAACATAGCACGCCAATCTTTATTGGTCGCAAAATAATAATCTACAAAATACGAAAGCATTAATCCAATTGTAATGGCAAGCTGATTAAGTGAAACTAAAATGCCTCGAATTTTAACTGGTGCAATTTCTGCGATATATAAGGGCGCAGTATATGAAGCAATGCCAATTGCCACCCCAACAACGATGCGACCTAAAACTAAAACGGTGAGTGAGTTGGCATAACTACTAATAAATGTGCCCAGAATAAAAATAATGGCATCGGCGATTAATAATTTACGTCGCCCAAAATGATCGGTTAAGCGACCACTAAATATCGCACCAAAAAACGCACCAATTAACACACTACTAACAACAAACCCATTGCTCTGTGGATTTAATTCAAACTGTTTATTGATAAAGATAATGGCACCCGAAATCACCCCCGTATCATAACCAAATAAAATGCCAGAAAACGCGGCCACAATTGCAATGATGATACTGAAAAAATTTTTTGAATTTGCTTCTGAGTGACTTGCCACACAATATTCCTAATCAAAAGTATTGGCGAAGCAGTGTAGCTTAGCTTGCAAGACAGCGCAATATTTCAACTTCTTACTCACTTCTGACGCAGAGCAGCAGAGCAATCTTATATTATAATTTTTTTACCACGACTCGATACATGTAAACACATAATGAAATCGTCACCACGGCACTTAATATAGTTGCGAAAGTAGACCAATCAATTGGCATGATGCGAAAAATTTCTGGTGATTTTGCAAAAGCATAAGGCACAGCTAACACGACATTCATTAACGCACTTCCCGCGACTAAGCCACAAGCTAAAACTAAACCGGTTTGTCTTGCCAATTTTGATTTTGCTTCATCATATTTTCCACGTTTAATTTTTCTTTCGACAAAAAGAGAAATTAATCCGCCAATAAAAAGTGGTGTGGTTGACGTTAATGGCAGATACATGCCAGTTGCAACACCTAACACTGATATTTTTTTGCCAAACCGTTTTAAAATAATATCTACGATAATAAATACTGCAGCGATTATTGCACCTAAAAATAACATTTCCCAAGGCATATCCGCATTAAAAACCGCTTGTGAAATGGCGGCTAACATTGCAGCAGGAGGTGCGGCGAGTGCTTGCGCATGAGACATGCCGGCATGGGGAAACACATCACCAATACCATAAACGTTAAATAAAATTTCAAGTATAGGTGGAATAACTGCAGACCCCACAATGACACCTAAGATTAACATTAATTGCTGCTTCCAAGGTGTCGCACCAACTAATTGGCCGACTTTTAAATCTTGAATATTATCGTTGGTAATCGCTGCCGCACCTGTGATAATTGCACCAAGAATAATCGTAATTGCTGAGGCATTAAAATCAATTGTTGGCGTAGAAATATAATGAGTTAATGCCCTAATCATTAATGCAGCAAATAACATTCCGGCAATAATCGCAGATGAACCAGGACTAGCAGAAACACCAACCATTCCGGAAAAATAACCACAAATCGCACACACCATAAAACCCATGATCAAACTATAAGCCACACAGGCAAGCGTAAAAGGGATATGCATGGATTGACTAATCCCTAATTCGACTAAGGGAAAATAAGTAATAAAAATCAGCCAAAAAATAATAGCCAGTAAAATTAAACCACCAATAACATAAGTCATCGAGATATCATGCTCAGTGCGTAATAACATCTTTTTTTCTTCTGCTTTTGACTTAAATGTATTTGTAATAGATTGTTTAACATTTTCGGCTAACGATTTTAATAGCGATAATAAAGTCCAAACGCCAGCAACAAGCATCGCACCAATGCCAATATAACGAATTTTATCGCCCCATAATTGCATCACCAAATCTTCTGCAGGTTGATGCGCTAGCGCGGGATGAAAAACAGTTAATAAAGGAACGTAAATAAGCCAATTGATTATCGCGCCAATAATTAAACTTAAACATAAATTAAAACCAATTAAATAACCCGCACCGATTAATGTAGAAGAAAATCCAGTGCCAAAACCAAACAATATACCTTTATGAGAAAACCAACCCTGCACAGAATCAGCAAATACTTTTAAACCATTTTGCGCAAATTCAATAATTGCACCTAAACCACCAGCAATTAATATTTCTTTGAAACCCGTGGTAGATTTAGAATTTACTTGTAACACTTCAGCAATTGCGCGGCCTTCTGGAAATTTTAAATTAGGATCATTTAATAAAACACGACGCAAAGGTACTGAAAACAAAACACCAAGAATGCCGGCAAAACAAGAAATTTCAAATGTGGGCCAATAAGGAAAATGATGCCAAAAATGAATAATAATTAATCCTGGAATGGTATAAACAATTCCACCTGCTACCGCTTCACCAGTTGAAGCGCAAGTTTGCACTAAATTATTTTCAAGAATATTTGATTGTTTAAATAATTTTAATATTCCCATCGATAGAATTGCGGCAGGAATAGAAGCTGATGTTAAAATTCCAACTTTTAATGCAAGATACGCATTTGACGCAGCCAAAATAATGG
>CAYGUK010000208.1:0-3222 GCA_964352985.1 uncultured Legionellales bacterium | reverse complement strand
TCGTAGCATGAAAAATCCGAAATTTCTCTAATTCAGATCCGCGGAATGTGGGGTTGATATAATCTTTTATTCACATTATTATTGCCCGGTGTTTAATATGTTTTGCTTAGCAATTGAGCATTTTAAGGGAGATGAAATGAATATTAGATTAGTATTATTATCTGCGTCATTATTTTCTGGTATTTTTTTTACAAACATTATTTTTGGAGATGATGTTCTATGTGAAATTAATACAAATGTTGCGGCTTCTTATCCTACCTCTGTAGTTTTTAATGCCCAAGAAGTAAAACCACCATTAAGTACGTATACTACTGAAAATATGGCAAATGTTAATCCTGGTTATAATGGTATAATAAAAATACCGTGCAATGAAAGTTATAATATTTCAGCAACCCCAAATAATACAAATAATAAACTTGTCCATCTTCCGGGTACTTTCGCTTATGTTGGAAATTCCGTTTATGATGCCACAGGAGGTGGGGTATCAGTGACGTTTCCAAATGATTTTCAAAAGATTCAGTAAATTTATTTTATAAAGGGAATTTTTGATGAATTTAAAATCATTATTTATTTTAATAATAGTCACGCCATTACTTTCATGTGAAACAATTGCAACTAAACAAGAGGTCAAGAATAATTATTCTGGTCTTACTGTGACTCAATTTGTCAAAGCCCGATATACAGATAAGCTAAGTGCATTTTTAAGTAAGATTCCCAGTGAAAATAAAAGCATAAATGATTATACGAACCAGGTATTATCTGATGGTAGAACTGTTATCTATCCTGCAAATTATACGGGTATGAATGATGAGTTTTTATATAAACCAGCAAAAGAATTAAAGGAATTTTGTGAAGTCAATCATGGTAAATTTTATTTGAAAAAAGAATTTCATAATAAGATCTCGGGTTTATATTCTGATCCTAGTGCAACATATTTTTCGGTATTAAATTCTAATTTACCTCAATCAATTGATGTTCCCGAATTAATTCCGATGGTATTTGGACAGTATTCAACTATGAGTGTGCCTTTAGATAAAAAAGAAATGGCATTCGAAGCAGCAATCGATGCGATAAGAGACAATAATCGATCTGCTGCAGTATTATATAGAATTGCTTCTAATCATGGAGCATTTGGTGTTTATGCCTGTTATTCGCCTTTAACGAAACAAGTAAAATGGGGCGTAATGATTAAGCCCATTGCTTATTCACCTCGCGATCCAAATAATCAACTTACTGCTGATACGCTGTATTTGCAGATCACACCAATAGCTAAAAAAGTAAAGGCATAGCCTTAATGACAGTTAGTTAAGAATGTTATCTTAAAATTATTGTTTGCGATCTGAGGGCAGTCTGAGGGCAGTTTTGATGACCTTACTAGACATTATCAGATATTGTATTTATTCTGGGTGAGATTGCTAACCATTTGATAAAAAGTGTATTCTAGGGTCTCGCGGGGTCTGACAGGGTCGCGACAATGGCGGAGAGAGAGGGATTCGAACCCTCGATGGAGCTATTAACCCCATACTCCCTTAGCAGGGGAGCGCCTTCAGCCACTCGGCCATCTCTCCAACATAAATTATTGAGCTTTCTAAAGTTGGATGCGAATTATAACAAAATAATAGTGAATTCATAGTATTTATTAAAATAAGTACAATTATGCAAGCATGTGTGTTTTCACCAGCATTTCGACGGTCATCACTGACATCACGATAATAAAGATGGGTTTAATAACTTCATGGCCTTTATTCATGACTAAATGAGCACCAATTTTTGAACCGATTAATTGGCCCATTGCCATGACCATTGCCATGGGATACTGAATATTTCCACCAATGATGAAGCAAATTAATGAGGTAAGATTGCCAATAAAATTTAAGGGTTTTGCACGCATATTGGCTTCGACAATATTTAGTCCTTGAAAAAACATCAGCGCAAAGATCAAAAGTGAGCCTGTTCCTGGACCAAAAAAGCCATTGTAGAAACCTATTGAAAAACCAATGGTAGAATAAAATAACTTTCTCGACATGACGGGTTTTTTATTTTCATTTTTTGGTTTAGGCACAAAAATCATGTATAACAAAACAATCAATAATAATATGGGAATGATTTTGTTTAATTGGTTGGGGTTAATGATTTGCACTAAGATAGTACCGAGCATTGCGCCGAGGATAATAAAAATAAAACCATATAAGATGGTAGAGAGTAAAAGTTTTTTATTTTTCACATAGACTCGTGCTGCGTTAAATTCACCGAAGGCACTTTGAAAACGATTAGTCCCAAGAGCTTGTGCGGGTGAAATCCCGGTAAGTAGCAGAGCGGGAACTGTGATTAAACCGCCACCACCTGCAATGGTATCAATAGTGCCGGCGATAATACTCGTGAAAAAAAGCGAAAGTAATATTAAATAATAACTCATTGGCTTTTGGATAGTCGTTGTTATTAGAGATTAGTCTACATTGCTTTAATTAAAAGTAAACTATCCATTTTTTTAAAATTCCACAACGATTTAACTATTTCATTTAATTCAATGTTTTGTTGTTTTTAAATATATTAACAAAGCTTTTTAGTTATTATAAAATTTAAATTTATGGCTTAGTTTTTAAAATTACCTGCTTGTTTTACTATAAAATCGACAAGTTCCCCTTTCTCAATCTCCTTGACTGAAAAATCAAAAAGCTTTTCACATAAATTGGCATAAAAAGCTAGCGTGAAATTAGATTGCTTAAGTTCTTGGCTTGGCCACTTTAAACCTATCTCCTTTTCGCCAATAATTTTTTGTTTTGCTAAAACAATTAATATATCTGTATTCGGAATTTTGTCACTTAGGTTTTCAAGCTGGTAACATTTTGCTGCTAATAATAATAGTAACCAAGCGACTTCTTCTTGTATCTTATCAAGTAACTCTGCCTGGGTTTCACTATAAAATAAAATCCAAAAGATATCATTGATAAGCGTAGTTATGGGTTTAAAATTACCTTCTTGAGGGTAATTTTCTAATGCCGTACGATAGCGTAATTGTAAGAAATCTTCGCCATAATCATCACTGTCTTCACTACTACTTTCACTCGATTCAGCTTGATGTTCGGATTTTTCGGGTGTTGAAGGGGGGGAGGAATTAGATGAGGCGCTGGTGGAGGATGCAGGTGGGGAATCTTTTTCTAGATTTAAAAAGGTTTTTTTATCTATTTGATCAGCTTCTGCTAACATTCTTTTTAAAAAGGG
>CAYGUK010000207.1:0-3237 GCA_964352985.1 uncultured Legionellales bacterium | reverse complement strand
TTATTAAAGTCCCAGATTAAAGACAATTAACAAATGTTAAATCTGAGATTTTGTAATTCCAATATGAAATTAAATTAATGAATAAATATCTTATTAAGTAAAACAACCGTTCAGCATCCTGTTAAACAAAGATTTTAAAATTTATGAGGCAGATTGAATGATGAGATAATTTTTGCTGGAATATCCACGACACGCTTTTCCAATTGATCATAAAATAGGTGATTAATTTGAGCTGTCGCAATAATTTTATTTGTATTAATGTTTTCTACTTTATAAAAAGAACCGAATAGTTTTTTATTCTCACATGAGAAATATATTGAAACGCATAATTCATCACGATGATATGCGATATTTGAATAATTTACATTAAGATCAATGACAAGCATTCCGACTTGATCAACGATGGCAATTTGACTCATTTCATGAGTTAATAAATAAGTTTCTCTGGTTTCTTCTAATATTGAAACTAAGGATACGTGACTTAAATGGTTACCATAATTTACATGGCTTAGTAAAACGGGCGTTGTTAAATTAAATCCAATTTTGTTGTCCTCAAATTCAATATTATTATTTGTTATCATGGACACCACTAAATTTTAAAGTAGCTAATTGGTTTTGAGTGGCCTGTTTTTGTTGTGTGACATTTTGTATTTTTAATTTAGGACGGGAACAATCAACATCAATGTTTTCTTGAGTTAGAACAATGGCACTGCATGCGATGAAGGATATTGCGAATATCATCCAGATAATTTTATTCGATAATCCGGATTTTTCTGTTTTAGTGGAGTGTCGAAAGAAATTAACAATGAATGCAATAACTAATGGTACAATAAATAAAGTCAAAAAAATGATTACAAATTCTTTTGCTAAGTGAATCGTGTCATTTGGATGTAGATCTGGGCAAGTATGTTTTTGCAAAAGAGAATATTTTACCATCATGAGTACATAGGATAAAACTAATGATAAAATTCCTACAGTAACTACTTGTGATTGATGATGAGTTGTTTGCTTTTGTTCAGTCATAATATAACTTTCCATAGTTAAAATAGAATATGTTATAAAGATTCAAAAAATATAACCAGCCAACATTATAAGTAAAAATAAGAGAATAAAACATTCTGTGGCATAATAATTAATAAATTTGAAAGACGACTAGTCGGTTGAGGTGGTGATGAATACCCAAAAAAAATTAATTATCGGATTAAGTGGTGCCTCTGGTGCTATTTATGGTGTGCGATTGTTGGAAATTCTGCAAAGCATAAATTTAGATACTCATTTAATTGTCTCCAAAACAGCTAAAATTACTCTCGCACTTGAAACTAAATATAAAATAAAAGATTTAGAAAATATGGTTAATCATTATTATCGTCATGATGATTTAACAGCAGCACCAGCAAGTGGTTCATTTTTACATCACGGAATGATTATAGCCCCTTGCTCTGTTAGGTTAATGTGTTCGATTGCTTATGGTATAGGCGAATCTTTGTTATCACGAGCGGCTGACGTGACGCTCAAAGAACGTAGAAAATTGATTTTAGTGTTGAGAGAAACTCCTTTGACGCTGACGCATATTAATGCCATGAAATTGATCACAGAGATGGGGGGGATCATCGCGCCACCAGTTCCTGCTTTCTACAATCATCCGCAAACAGTGCAGGATATAGTCAATCATAGTGTTGGCCGTGTTTTAGATTTACTAGAGATTGAAAATAATGTTGTAAAGCGATGGCAAGAAATTACTTCTAATGAATGAGTTTGAGTGATTAGCTGGCTTACTGACTTCTATTTCTGAGTTTTTTAATTAGATTGTCATCACCTTCTGCTTTTTGAAGCTTGCATCTTCGGCCAAATAAGAGTATATTGCCCGCCCTGCCTTGAGTAATTACAGTAACTAATGGTAAATACTCAATAAAATAGCCTTTAGGCAGAAGGTGAGTTGCAAAAAACAGCAGCTTAAGAGCCAAGGATTCAATATGAATCCGCTTGTTTTGTATGATGTAAGCCCCCACTCCAGAATGAGGTGGGTTTTTTACATCCTTATTTTTATGCAAAAAAGAGATATTTATGGCAACAATAAACCAATTGATTCGTCAACCTCGGCGTAACCCGAAAGTATCGAGTAACGTACCAGCACTTGAAAAGTGCCCTCAGCGCCGTGGTGTTTGTACTCGTGTTTATACCACTACTCCGAAAAAGCCAAACTCTGCTTTACGTAAAGTAGCTCGTGTCCGTGTTACTAGTGGTCATGAAGTAACAGCTTATATCGGTGGTGAAGGCCACAATCTACAGGAACACTCCGTTGTATTAATTCGTGGTGGTCGTGTAAAGGATTTACCTGGTGTTCGTTATCACATAGTTCGCGGTAGTTTAGATACTGCCGGGGTTAATGGTCGCCGCCAAGGTCGTTCTAAATACGGTGAAAAGAAACCGAAAGAATAAAGGTTAAGTTATGTCGAGAAGAAAAGCTGCCCAAAAACGTGAAGTTTTACCTGATCCAAAATTTGGAAGTGAAACAGTGGCAAAATTTATAAATTGCGTCATGTTAAATGGTAAAAAATCTACTGCCGAGCAAATTGTCTATGGAGCGTTTGAAGTTATTGCCGAACGTTTGAATATTAAAGACAAAATGATCACTGTTAATGTCAATGATGAAAGTGACGGTGGTGATGAAGGTGGATCAACTACCATCGGTACGGCATGTCCTGCCATCATTGATGCTTTTGATAAGATTTTAGATAGCGTACGTCCAACGGTTGAAGTTCGTTCTCGTCGTGTAGGTGGTGCAACATATCAAATTCCTGTTGAAGTTCGTAGTGATCGTAGTCTTGCACTAGCGATGCGCTGGCTAATTAATGCAGCAAGAGATCGTGGTGAAAAAGGTTTTGGTCTACGACTTGCTGGCGAAATGCTAGACGCTTATGAAGGTAAAGGTTCTGCTGTGAAGAAACGTGAAGATACTCATCGCATGGCGAAAGCAAACCAAGCATTTGCACATTATCGTTGGTAAAGAGGTAATTATCGTGGCCAGAGCAACTGCAATTGAATTTTATCGTAATATCGGCATCATGGCTCATATTGATGCGGGTAAAACTACAACAACAGAACGTATTCTTTTCTATACGGGTGTTTCACACAAAATTGGTGAGGTGCATGATGGTGCTGCCACCATGGATTGGATGGAGCAAGAACAAGAGCGTGGAATTACCATTACTTCTGCTGCTACAACTTGTTTCTGGA
>CAYGUK010000206.1:0-3251 GCA_964352985.1 uncultured Legionellales bacterium | reverse complement strand
CAAACCCAACCCCCCCGCGACATAGCCCAACACACTCTAAACTTAAATAACCGCCCATTTCTTTTAATATTCTTAATGTGGGTTTAAAAATATCCAAATTTTTCATTATCGCATTTTCATTCATTATGATCCCAATTTGGCTGGATGACATTGCATAAGTATCGATTAAGGTAGTCAGTGTTTCGATAAAATTATTTTGGGAGATTAAACGATGCGATAAATTAATTAAGATTCTTTGTGGGGCAATGGTATCATTTTCCCATTTTTGAAAGGCAACACAAGCGTGATTAAGTAACCAATTTCCAATAGGGACAATTAATCCAGATTTTTCTGCTACGGGCATAAATTCTTGAGCAGTAATGATATCAAATTCAGGATGATCCCATTCGATGGTAGCATGAAATGAATTAATTTCCATATTCTCTAATTGAAATACGGGTTGATAACATGCATAGAGCTCTTCATTAGAATAAGCTTTTTCTAATTGACTTTCAATTTCTAATCGACGGAGATTTTCTTTATTTAACTCATCATTAAAATAATAAATATCACCCTCAGCATCTTCTGCATGATACATAGCAAGAACGGCATTTTTATGAAAATCGATAACAGAGTTACTGTCTACTGGATAACAAGCAATCCCAATATGTGCGTTCAATTCAAAATGGCCATTTTTAAGAGAAATAGGCTGATTAATTTTATCAATTAACCTTCTGGCGATGAGGCTTGCATCATAAAATTCAGAAATTTCATCTAATATTATCGCAAATTCACCAACGCCTAATCCTGACATTCTTGCGATATAATCATGTTCCCTAGTATTTTCTTTTAAAATTAAAACTAATGCTTGTAATAATTGATTCGCTATTTCATCTCCTTTTTCTGTGCGAATGGAATCAATTTCATTGATATCAAAAAGTAATAATGCCATGTAACGGTTATATCGTTCTGCTCTCGATAAACATCTACCTAAAGCTTCTTTGAATAGGATATGGTTGGGTAGCTTTGTGACGCTATCTAACTGGCCTGGTGCGGTGACTTCGGGATATTCGATGTCAGGTATATCGTGGGTTTTACCACCAGTATCAATATTATCAGTCATAGGAGGTTCAATCTTTCTAGTCGATTTCTCGAGTGATTTGGATAATTCGCTGATATCGGTAATTGGTTTTTTTTCAGGCTCATTTTTTTCTATATCAGCACTGTTTTCTTCCATGGTTTCTACGTCCCTAGTTTCTTGCTTCATGACTTCGGTTTTAATTTCTAATTGTGGCTCTTCTTGTTCAATCATAGGTGGAATCGATTCTTCAATTTCAACGGATTTCGAAAGAGATTCTAATTCATCATCGATGCTTTGAGTAGGCAGGGATGATGGGGGGGATGTTGGTCTAATTGCTTCAAGATCGGCGGGCTTTTCAACTTGTTGTTGAAGTTTACTTTCTTCTAAAAATTTACAAGCAGTTTGGCGTTGCTCTGGAGGTAATTGCATTTTTTTTATAGCGTCATAAATTACTCGGTGTAAAGTAATTGCGGATATTTTTGTTTTATTGACACAATTAGTCGCACCACTATCCATTGCCTTTTGCGCCAATTCTCTATCGTCGGGTTCTGCTATCATTACGATTGGGATTTCTTTCTTTTTATTTTGAGCGACGGATAAATTAATAAATTGAATTCCATCTAAATCAAAAATGCAAAAATCCAATAAAATACAATCCGGTGCCATAGACTTACAAATACTTAAGCCTTCTTTACCAGAATCAGTTAGAATAATTTCAAATTCATCGGCATATTTTTTCTTTAATAACTGTTGCCATTCTTCTCGTTCTTTTTGTAACCCACCAACAATTAATAGTTTTAAAGTTTCATCGCTCATAACTTCCCAAAAACCCACTGTGTAACATCATTAAACTTTAAAGCACCGAAGTACCTTAAGCCCAAAATCGTTTGCTTACCTCACCAAATGAAATGTTATGTTATAATTCTCCCAGCCTATTTATCAGCTTAGACCATGTATGTCAAAAGTAAAGTAAATAAAAATTATCACATTGATTTTATTATAGTAATTTTTGAAAAAAATATATAAGGTAGAATATAAGCTATTTTACCTATGGCATAATTCTTGCTGAAAAATATCGTTCATTTTAAACTTGCCATTATTTTGTAAAGAATGCTATCCGGTTTAATTCAATAATTTATACTAGGTATTTAAAGGTTTCTATTATTAAATACTTTGAACAAAATAACTTGAACTATATTTAAATGAAGTAAATTAATACGGCATAGAGAAAAATGAGTAACGTTAAGATTTTATTAATAGATGATGATAAGTCTACAAGATCCATGTTTGCAATTGCATTAGAAGACACAGGATATATATTAGATTTAGCTGAAGATGAGGAGCAAGGCGTAAAACAATTTGAAGAAGACAGTTACAAAGTGATTTTCTTGGATATTAATATGCCTAAATATAACGGACTGGTTGTTTTAAAAATGTTACAAGCTATAAAGGATGTCAATGTCCAATTTATATTTTTAGCGCCTATTTTGAGGAGTATTTAAAAGACCTGCGCGAGTTGAATGAGCAAGGTTATCAATTTGGTATATTAACAAAACCAGTAACAGCAGAGCATATTAAAATTATTTGTGCTAGGGGCTGTTGACAATTCGCTAATAACAAATTGATTAATAAAAACAAACTCGTAGAATTGCTGTTCTCACACTAACAATAAAACGAGTTTGCAATGACCCGACTCATGCTCACCGATGAGCGATGGTCGAAGCTAAGAGTAATCATGCGTCAACACGGTATTTATGACAAGCCCAATCTTCGAATAATCGTTGAGGGCATTTTATATCGTATGCGAGTGGGTTGTCCTTGGCGCGACTTACCTTCAAAATTTGGATTTTGGAATTCGGTATATCAACAATTTAATCGTTGGTCATCAAAAAATAAATTGATGAAAATTTTTAAGTCACTTGTTGATGATCCGGATCTTGAGTGGGAATTTATTGATGGCAGTATTGTAAAAGCCCATCAACATAGTACCGGTGCTGCGAGTGATGATAATGAGAGAATTGGTAAATCTGTCGTTGGAAACACAACAAAAATACACATGTGTGTTGATTCATTTGGATTGCCAATTGATTTCATGTTAACGGGTGGAGAGGTGCATGATTGCAAAGTTGCACCAGAATTTGTTGCAACACTTCCACAATCTGCCTATAAAATTTTTGACAAGGGCTATGAC
>CAYGUK010000205.1:0-3261 GCA_964352985.1 uncultured Legionellales bacterium | reverse complement strand
AATTTTACTATGAAAAATCACCATTAAAAAATTAAGTGATACTGGTTAAATAATCAAAATGGCTAAATGGGGGAAGTAAAAAATATTTAAATTTATTACTTAGCTGCATCATAAGCTATTTGATTTGTTTCGCAATTAACAGGGAAGGAATAATGTTCATGAAAACATTTCCAATTATTATCAATTTTTCGAAAACAAATCGTGCCTCTTAGCCAGGCATTTGCCATTTCTTCTGGTAGTTCACAAATCATGCCTTTCATGCGACTTTTAAAATGAACGACAGCCATGTTTTCTGATGCTGTAATGTCGAAATCTTTATACTCAATCTCAGGCTGATCAAAATAGGGAAAACATTTTTGCCATAAAGCTTTAAAATCATCAACACTATTTACTGTTTCCATCACATCAAAAGCGCAAAATTTTTCAGCATAGTCTTTATGCATTGCTTCAACATCTTTTAGTTTAAGTGCTTTTGTCCAATTAGCCATTACACGCTGAATTTCATTGATTGTTTGCTCATGATTAAACATGCTATCACTCCTTTTATAGTCAGGACTTACGCAAAACGAAGATTTTGTTCGTGGTCGAGGCATAATCTGCAGTGAAAAGCGCAGTGTACGATTGGTACATGAGCATTTGAACGAAGATTATAACGAAGACCACGGACAAAAGCTGAAGTTTTGCGTAAGTCCTGATAGTGTTTAATTTTAAAAAGTATACCATCATTAATGATAGGGGGAATAAATCTTTTACATAAAATAAAAATTATTGGATTAAATGTTGCTCTATTTAGTTTTAATGTAATTACTCACCAAGTATGAGCGCAAACGTAGAAATGCTGAAAAGAACAGCGTTTCCTTACGCGATGGGGATTCTTAAGGGGAGAATCGCGATTAAGTGCCCTTAGCCTGGCTTTGCCAGGTTAGGCAGTATTATCAGGGTAACTATTTAGCATTTATGATGAGTAAGTTTTAATAAGCCAAAATAATTTGTCTACTCATCAATTGGAGTAACTTTACCTTAAAGTGGAGAATCAAAATCGCTTAACTTAACTTGATTTTAGCGATTATGTTAAGTGATTTTTATCCTTAGGTAATTGCACAACTGCTTCGCCATCGAGTACAACTTTATCATCGACAAAGCATTGCGTAAGTAATTTTGCGCGACGTTTATCAGGAATTAATTCTTTGACAGTCGCTCTCGCATAAATCGTATCACCTAAGCGAACAGGCGCTTTAAAAAATAATGATTGGCTGATATAAAGGCAACCCGGTCCTGGTAATTTTGTACCAATCACTGTAGATAATAAACTGGCCGTTAAAAAACCGTGAATAATGCAACCTTTAAAAAAAGTATCAGCCGCATATTCTTCGTTTAAATGCATAGGATTGGTATCGCCTGACACCCCTGCAAAATTTCTTAAATCCGTATCAGTAATGGTACGACTAAATAACGCCGTCATGCCAACTTCTAACTCTTCAAATTTATATCCGCGTAATTCTCTTAAATCCATGGTCTATCCTATTGTGTTGTAGCCTGCGTCGACATAAATAACTTGCCCAGTCACGCATTTAGCATTTTCAGAAACTAAAAAACTGGTCATCTCACCCACTTGTTCAATTGAGACGAGTTGATGAAGTGGCGCTTTTTCGGCAGCGTTTATCATGAGCTCATCAAAATGACTGAGTCCAGATGCCGCTCGCGTATTTATGGGCCCCGGTGAAATTGCATTAACTCTAATTTTTTTAGGTCCTAATTCAGCTGCCAGATATTTAACACTGGTTTCAAGCGCCGCTTTAACAGGACCCATTAAATTATAATTATTGACGACATGTTCTGCGCCATAATAACTCATCGTGACGATAGAACCGCCGGACTTCATTAAAGGTTCCGCAGCTTTGACTAAGCGAATTAATGAATGACAGGAAATATCCATCGCTTGACAAAAACCAGTATTTGACGAATCGGTAACACGACCTTGTAAATCAGCTTTGGGTGCAAAGGCAATTGAATGAAGTAAAAAATCTAATTTGCCCCATTTTTCTGAGATCATATCAAACAAAGCAGTTTGTTCTTCAGGTGAAGTAACATCTAATTTCATCACAATTGAAGCATTAAGTTTATCTGCAAGCGGCGCCACATATTTTTTGGCTTTGTCATTGAGATAGGTGACAGCTAAATCTGCGCCGTAGCGTTGAAATGCTGATGCGCATCCCCAAGCAATACTTTCTTCATTGGCAATACCAACGATTAAGCCTTTTTTCTGTTGTAACATTGATGTCTCGCTTTTTGTAATAAAATAACAGCTACTAAAAGTAGCCTATCATAACGCATTTATCGCTTGTTAGGAAATAGACGACTTCGCGTCACTTTAAAAAATCGCGTATAATTAAATTCAATAATCAAAACTTAGAGTAAGCTTAATCAGCATGCCAACGTTAAATTACACGATTAGATCTGGACTTCCGACAGACAGTGAAAAGCTGACTGAATTAGCGTTTCGCTCAAAAGCCTCTTGGGGGTATCCGAAAGAATGGATTGAAAAATGGCGCAATGAATTAACGGTTACGCCTGAGATGCTAGAAAAGGGAGTTGTTTTTGTGGCTGAATATGATGCTCAAATAATCGGTTTTTGGTGTCGACAAGCAATTCAAACAGATAATATCACGCAAGGTTTTTTATTTATTGATCCTGATTATTTTGGTCATGGCATTGCAAGTAATTTATGGCAACACATGAAAGCCGCATTAATCAAAAAAGGAATAACACATTTTACGCTAGAAGCAGATCCAAACGCAGCGCCTTTTTATAAAAGTATTGGTGGTGTTAAAATAGGTGACAAGGATTCACTCGTAGTCGATAATAGGAAAATTCCAATCATGAAATTTAAGCTTTCAAAATAATAAAGTATATAAATATTTTTTGGTAATATAACAATATCTATAATCCTGTAATGTTATTAAATATAATTACTATTAATTTTGCAAAAAATAGCTATACAGATATCAATATAGAAAATCCCTGTAAAAAGTCCCCCTGTTATATTGTGGAAATTTTTTGTTAGAATATAATTTTGTTTTATATCTTGACGTTTGAATACGGTTTTTAAAGTTCACATTTATGAACGAAATATAATATCAGAGAATTTATCTAGAACAAAAACATTGAATAATAAAATATAGGAATAAAAATGGGTAAAAAAAGTGAAACACGTCGACGTCAGCGAACCAATGAAGCAAGAGAAACACATCACCAAAAGAC
>CAYGUK010000204.1:0-3269 GCA_964352985.1 uncultured Legionellales bacterium | reverse complement strand
CCGAAAAGTTTATCGTTGCCTTTACCGCCTAATAAAATATCATTTCCTTCAAGAATATTATTACTTTCTTGTTCGTCTACTCTGTCATTTATTAGATTGTTAAGTGAATCCTCGCTACTATTGCTATTGTTTTGAATTGTTATCTCTGTATGTGGATTATCAATTTTTTGATTATTGTTCTGAATATCATTAAGTTGATTATTACTTAATTTATTTTCAAGAGTTTCTAGAGATTCATTTACAGTTTTATCAGAAAGAGGTATCGAGCTATTTATTTTATTTGATGGTTGTTGATCGTCATTCTCATTATTAATTTTACTGGTAGTTCTATTGTCATTAACTAAATCGAGTTTTTCATTTATATTTGATTTATCATTTTGCGGGTTGTTATTATGAGTGTCTATGGGTGAATCTTGATTTGTATTTTCGTGTTGATTTTCTACATGTTCATATGGTGCTTTAATTCCTTTGATATGATCTGATTTTATGTCATCGTGTTTTAATTTTTCTGAGTTATTCAATTCATTCTTTTTTACTTCATCGATTGATTTATCATTCGCATAAACTTCAAGGTGTTCTTGATCAATTGTTTTTATGTTTTCAACTTCTAAATATTCTTTATCTATTGATTGTGTTTTTTCTGTCACTTTTTTTTCTTGCAAATCTTTTTGGCGAATTTCAAGTAAGTCATCATGAGTATAAGCTTTATTTTTTGAATCAACGATAACGACAGAAGCATCGGCATTAATGACGTGAGCTTTATCTTTATCAGATAAAATTAATTTAAATAAGTTATTATCAAAATTGACATCAAGATTAATAATTTTAGCTTCATCGATAGCGATATTATCTAAATGAATGATAGACGTGTTTTCATGATTAATGCTAGTTTCAGTAATTTCTTTATTTTGCTGTTGACTATTATTTGACTCCATAGAAAGCTCCTAGGCGTTACCAAAAATTATATCTCTATAACTTGTATATCGTCTGTAAAGTCAAAAACTTTAATATGAAGTCTTGTAAAACTTATTTTAATTCAGGTGTTTGTTGATTTTTTTAATTAAATTAATAAATCACATGCCTTAATGATGAAATTTACAGTGACTTACAATAACCAAATTTTACATAGTTAGTAAATTACTGTATTAATCGCCACTTATTTTGGTAAGTTATACTATTCCAAACATGGGATCAATGACTTGGGCTCCATCTAACATGGGTTGTTCGAAGAGAGCGCCATTAAAACTTGTTTGTATTGATTGGTTAATATATAAATCAACGTGTTGTCCAAAGGCATTATATTCATAATGATGAAAACCACTACTATCAATATGATGATCGATGAGTGTCCCATCGCCTAATTCAATATTAACTTTGTCTGTGTCATTTCCATCAATCTTTAATGCGCCGCTGGTGACACCTTCAGAAAATGTGGTATCACTAATTCTTAACACATCACTAATATTTAGCATAAATTCATTTGAACCATCACCGAGGTCGATTTCATCAATATGCTTAATTGCATCGACCTGTGAGGGATTATCTAGTAAATTTAAAACTTGATTTGCGCCATTAAAAAATAAAGTATCATAGCCACTACCACCATCAATTTCACTTTGTAATTGAGTTAAATCCATTTGATCATATTCGATGATATCATTGCCATGTCCTGCCCGAATTATATCGTGACCAAAACCGCCCGACATATAATCATTACCATCACCACCGTATAATGTATCATTACCAAAACCACCAAATAGCATATCATTGCCATCATCACCATGTATCGTATCATCACCAATACCACCCATGATAAAATCATTTCCATCACCGCCGTGGAGTTCATCATTAAAAGTTGGTTCGGTAAATGGTGGGCGTATATCGCCGCGAGGAATATCAACTTCATTGGAATCTCGAATTGAGTCACCAAAAATAATATCATCACCATCGCCACCAGTGATTAAATCATTTCCTTCACCACCAATGAGTATATCATCGCCACTGCCACCTTCTAATGTATCATTACCTGCTTGGCCAGCAAGATAATCATTACCCTCGTTACCGCGTAAAATATTATTTCCACTATCTCCGGTAAGAGTATCATCTTGATTTGATCCATTGAGGTTATCTATATTAAATAATCTATCACCTTCAGCATCACCATCTCGTCCAATTCCAGTTTCTAAATTTACATTAACGCCTTCGAGTGAGTCTGAATAATTCGCCGTATTCTCACCGGCACCACCATATAATAGATCTCTGCCTGCGCCACCGGTTAATATACTATTGCCAAATTCGGAAGTAATAATATCATTACCATCGCCACCATAGATTTCATTATTACCCATTGAAAAAATTCTGTCGTTTCCGTCGCCGCCATATTGTTTATTATTGTCACCAACAGCAAGTAAGATATCACTACCTTGGCCACCAATTTGAGTATTATTATTTCCTACAACGGTTAATTCATCATTGCCGGTACCACCATCTTGAATATTATTATTACCTTCAGCTGTAATTTTATCACGACCACTTCCACCTTCTTGTAAATTATTATCACCCAGTAAATTTAAACTATCATTACCAGCGCCACCATCTTGATAATTGTCATTACCAATTGCATTCAATTGATCTCGTCCATCATCACCCGATTGTTGGTTAAAGTCTCCGACGGCATTTATAACATCATTTCCAGTTCCGCCACTTTGTGAATTAGCATTCCCTTCAGCATAAAGTTGATCACTACCAGTGCCACTACTTTGTTGATTGCCATTTCCATAAGCAATAATTTGATCGTTTCCACTACCACCATCTTGAGAATTGAAATCACCCGAAGTGAATAATTGATCATTTCCTTGATCACCTATTTGTTCATTAAAATTTCCGGATGACTCTAATATATCGTTACCGCTGCCGCCATCTTGAGAATTAAATTCACCTTCAGTGAATAATTGATCTTTGCCAGAACCACCGCTTTGTTGATTACCACTGCCTGCTGCTATTAATACATCATTGCCGTTGTCGCCTTGTTGAGTATTTAAATCACCTACAGCAACTAAATTATCATTACCTATTCCACCAATTTGTTGATTGCCATCGCCAAAAGCGGATAAGTTATCATCACCTCGTCCACCATCTTGTGAATTAAAATCACCCGTTGCGTTAATTTCATCATTACCAGAATCGTCGATTTGTTGATTGAAATCACCTTTAACATTCAAAATATCGTTACCACTGCCACCGTCTTGCGAATTAAAATCACCCGTTGC
>CAYGUK010000203.1:0-3369 GCA_964352985.1 uncultured Legionellales bacterium | reverse complement strand
CTTCGGGAACAAAAAAATCAGAATTTCTCTAATTCAGATCCGCGGAATGTGGGATAATACAATAATCCGATTAAGAAATATAGTAGAGCATATTTCTGTTAAATGTGCTAATACTAACGATATTGATAATTGTACTTTTGATGAGTTAGGCTTTGATTCGCTAACAAAGTTGAGCCTTATTGATAAAATTAGAAAAGAATTTAATATTGAACTCAAATTAGATGATGTTTATATTAACAATACACTTAAAGTCTTAGCAATTTATTTAAATGATAAACTTACTCATTCATCAAAAATTTCTATTCAACCATTTTTTGTCGAAGCTTATAAACCTACATTAATATTGTTTCCACCAACTGAAGGAACTTCTTATTGTTATAATGATTTAGTACGTCTTTTCTCCGATTTTTTTTCAATTTATACTTTATTTGAAACTAATGCTTACAACAATCATGGAGAGATTGATTCTATTGAAGAACTATCAGAATTCTATAAAGATTTAATTGTTTCAAAAGTAAATCCTCATGTTCCAATTATATTATCTGGCTGGTCTTTTGGTGCTTCTGTTGCGCTATATACAGCGGAATTATTAAAGAATAAAGGTTATAAAATTGATCATGTTTTGATGTTTGATGGTTGGGCAAATTACTCAAGAAAACTCAATGATTTTAATTATTACAAAAATCATGTTCTAGAGTCATATAATGTAATAAGTGATTCTAGTATTAATGTAGACAAAGCAATAGATTTACACTGGCACCGTTTTAAAATGTTAAAAAACTTTCATACTAAAAAGTTGTATTTTTCTCAAAATATAATCTTATTGAAAGCTAATAAATTATTGCCAATATTTAATGATGTTGATCATCCAAATAACTGGTGGGAAGACATAACTAATGGTAATGTCGATACGATTATTTTAAATTGTGACCACATGACGATTTTAAATGAGCGAACTATAGTTACGCTATTTGAAAAATATAAAATTTACCTATCTCAGATAATTGTTAAAGATAGTTAAAAATAGTAAAAGGAATTCATTGTGATAAAAAATAAAGATAAACTCGAGTTAGAAGGAAAAACTATCATTATAACTGGTGGCACTACAGGGATTGGTTTAGCAATTTCAAAAAAATGTTTAGAGATGGGAGCTAATATCATATCAATGTCACGCTCAAATCATGACCATAATATTCACTCTAAGCAGTTTAAAGTTCTTAATGGAAACATATGCTTTATAAATGATATTTATAAGTTATTTTCATTTGCTACTGAAACTTTTGGTGAAATTGATGCATTCATTGCAAATGCCGCCGCTTCACAATTGAAAGATCTATTAGATGTAAATGAAAACGATGTGAATTTGCTAATTGATACAAATATCAAAGGCACTTTCTACAGTTTACAGGCTGCATCAAAGTTTATTTGTGATAATGGACGGATAATAACAATTAGTTCTATTGCTGCAAATCGCACTGGCGCTAAAGCCGCCTTATATGCAGCAACAAAATCAGCACAAATATCATTAACGCAAGCATTTGCAGATGAATTAGCAAACAAAAATATTACCGTAAATGCTATATTACCAGGTATTACCGATACTAATTTATTAACAAATCTTGGGATAACGAAAGATGATAAAATTCAAATGGCAAAAAATATTCCATTAATGCGTTTAGCGGATCCTGATGAAATAGCAAATGCAGCTATATTTCTATTATCACCTTTAGCAAATTATATAACCGGTCAAACAATAATTGTTGATGGAGGAATTTCATCTATATGGAAATAAGACTTTATAATTAATACAATTAGTACTTCAATACAAGAGGTTAATAAAAAATGACACCAGAAAAAGTTATTTCGACAAAGCTTAGAGAATGCGCACAACAAGTAATGAAACGTTGGAATATTCCAGGATTAGCCTTTACTTTGATAGTTGATGGTAAATGCATAGGTGTAGAGGGCTTAGGCACAAAGCAACAAGATAAAGACTTATCAGTTGATAAAAACACTCAATTTAGAATTGCATCAAATTCAAAAGCTTTTTCATCAACATTATTAAGTAGCTTAATTGCTGATGAACAGTGTGATTGGGATGATAAGGTTGTTACTTATCTTCCTGAATTTTTTGATCAAAATGTAACTATAAGACAATTATTATCACACAGTTCCGGATATCCCGCTTTCTCTTCTAGTTTACTCGGATTTGTTGGCTATACCGAGGATGAAATATATAATAAATTACCTTTAATACAGGCTAATAAGCAACCTGGAGAAGCTTTCCAATACAATAGTGGTTTATTTTTAGTTATTCAAAAACTAATTGAAAAAATTACAGGAAAGAAATGGGTACACTTAATGAAAGAACGAATATTTACACCGCTTCGTTTTGAAAATGTAACTTGTTCTGTTAGTGATTACTGCCATACTCAAAATTATGCACTTCCACATGTTATGCAAGGTGAATCACAGGTTTGCACGAACCTTTCAAGCTTGGGTGATTGGGGTGATAGCTATGGTTGTGCTTCAGCTATTAATTGTTCAGCTGATGATTTATCTAAATGGTTATTATTTAATTTAAAAAAAATGATAATTAACTACTTAAGATTTGATTTAGACTCTTTAAGACAAATTATCATTAAGCTTCCTGAACCTGCTGAAATGAATGCTTTTGATGAATATTGCCCCTTAGTTGGTTATGGTATGGGCTGGTTTATTGGGAAATTTAAACATCCAGAGCTGCAAAAGGTTCTTACGTCAGTAGAACATCCTGGTGGCGAACCTGGATTTTCTTCACTTGTAGCCATGATACCCGAATTAAACATTGGATTTGCATGCGTTTGTAATAAAATGTCAATGAGACTTCCATTAAATGCATTAAAAATGATTTTCTTTGAATTAGCGCTATCATTAAAATTAAGAAACTGGGTTCAACTTGCTGCTGATTTAGAAGAGCTATACGACAAAAGTTATAGAGAATTACGGAGTAACTATTATCCAATACGTCCAATGCCTCAACCAATAAAAAGATTTTGTGGGAGTTATGATAATGATTATATTGGACGAATTACTATTAAGGCAGAAGATCAAAATCTGTATTTAGTGCTAGGACCTAATGGATCTAAAATTCAATTAAGATATATTGGGGACAATCAATTTTGTTTTTGTAGTTATACTGAAGATTTAGAACAAGTATATCATCCTTCCATTGTAACTTTATCTGATGAAAAACTAAAACTAAAATTGTATTTAGATAATAAACGTGGTGGTCGCATGGAAGCAGGCGATTTTTTTTTTAATATACAGTTAAAGGTGAGGTTTCGGTGAGCATGTGTGACTAATAATTAGTAATTAATTTACTCTAAT
>CAYGUK010000202.1:0-3429 GCA_964352985.1 uncultured Legionellales bacterium | reverse complement strand
CGTAGCATGAAAAATCCGAAATTTCTCTAATTCAGATCCGCGGAATGTGGGTTACTAAGTCAATATGACATTAATTTATTATCATCAGGATTTCATGGCAATGAGTCGTATGCAATTTCACGCTTTGAATTACATGCGAGTTTACTCACTGTTTGTCAACAATTAAATATACCCATAAAATTTGGTTATAAAGCTGAAATAATAAATTCAACCGAAAGTGACTCAACAATATTTTTTGAAAATGGAGAAAGAGTAACGTGTGATTTAATGATTGGCGCTGATGGGCGAATGAATTCAATAGCGAGAAAATTTGTTGTTGGAGAAAATACTCCACGCTATTTAAATTATGTAAATTGGGTTGGTTTGTTAGATGATTCTTCCTCAATTTCTATAGACGATACAGGTATCTATGATTATTGGGGAAATGGTGAACGATTCGCATTTGTTCCATTAAATCATAACCGTTTATATTGGGCAGGTTGTAAGGTATTGCCACAAAACTTAGGAATTCCTGAGTGTGGTAATAAAAATAAATTGCAGGAAATTTTTCAAGGTTGGCCAAAACCAATTTGTGATATTATCGAGTTCACCAAAGACTCCGCCATCAATCGCATAGAAGTATATGATCATAATCCTATAGACATATGGTTTAATAAGCGTGTTACGTTGTTAGGCGACAGCGCTCATGCTGCTGCTCCAACATCTGGACAAGGCGCTTGTCAAGCAATTGAGGATGCGTATTTTATTGCAGACTCCTTAACAAAAGCTGATACTATAGATGAAGCACTGTTGTTATATGTGAATCTAAGGAAAGATAAAACGAAGAACATAATATTAAAAGCCAGAGAATCAGCGAACACTATATTCGAAACTGATCACGCCATTTCTGACGAAAGAAATTTAAAAAGAAAAGAACCAAGTACTAATAATTTTCTTATGAATGCAATAAAATTATGGAGAGTCGTTGAAACATAGAGGAAAGTTATGTTTTCGGGGAGTTCATGTTAGAAACCCATATAGACATTATATTTCATGTAATAGGTTACACGTTTCTACGCAGCAATAAAACAGCATATTAAAATTTTGATCAATTCACTAATCAATATATTATTAAAAGCTTCCTATTATTTGTTTGAGTCATTATAATTTTCCCTGAGTTACGGGGAGGAAATAAGGATATACCTATTATGTTAGCTAACGTGATTATATTAATAAAACATTACTATCGTAAATGCTATAGAAGCTTCAATCACAATAAAAACAGATTATATAAAATTAAACGGCCACAAAATATAATATTTTCTTTTATCATCATATTTACTTTCATTATCACACCTATTGCGTATGCTAATAATAGGAACGAGAAAAATAAGACTAATAAAATATATGATACAATCATTATCGGTGCAGGAATTGCAGGTGTTACGGCGGCTCATCAATTACAACAACAGGGATATAATACCTTAATTCTTGAGGCGAGAAATAGGATTGGCGGTAGGATTTGGTCATATAAAGATAATGAACATGTCATTGATTTGGGGGCTTCCTGGATTGAGGGAATTCAAAATAATCCAATTTATAAAATAGCAGAAAAATTTAATATAAAAACGATTAGTACTGATTTTGATCATTTAGTAATTTATGATAGCCAAGGTAAAAAATTATCAGCGAAGCAATTACAGTATCTTGAACAACTCATCAGTAAGTTCGAAAACGCTTTAAAAAATCGTGAGGATTATTATGATGCTGATACCAGTATCAAAACTGCATTTGATGATTTTGCTAAAGAATATCGTTTAACGGAAGCGCAAAAAGAATTATTGCATTTTGAATTAATAACAATGATTGAATTAGATTATGCAGCAGATTTAAAACATTTGTCGTTATATTATTTCGATCAGGATAGTGCATTTTCCGGAGATAGCGTTATATTTCCTCATGGTTATGTGCAAGTTTTAAATACCATGACGAAAGACCTATCTATTTTATTCAATCAAAAAGTCATTAATGTTAATTATCAAGGAAATCCGATTACCATAAAAACTCAAGATAAAACATATTACGCTAAAACCGTTGTTTGTACTGTACCCTTAGGCGTGTTGCAGAAAAATATTATTCACTTCCAACCGGCGCTGCCAGCAAGAAAAATAGAAGCAATAAATAAACTTAAAATGGGTTTGCTAGATAAAGTCTACTTACGTTTTTCAGAACCATTCTGGGATAGAAATACTTTTGATATTCTCTATATGGCAAAGGATAGCAAACGCTGGTTAAATTTTATAAATTTATACCCTATAACAAAAGTTCCAGCGCTTATCGCCTTTAATTCAGGATCGACTGCTAAAAAATTAGAGAAACTTACCGATCGAAAAATTATGGCGAGTGTGATGGGGGTACTCAAAAAAATTTATGGTGAGAATATTCCAATGCCCATCTCTTATAAAATTACACGTTGGGCTAACGATCCATATAGCTTTGGATCGTATTCATATATTCCAGTGGATAGTAATGGTAGTTATTATAAACAATTAGCAAAACCTGTTGCTAATAAATTATTTTTTGCAGGGGAAGCGACCAATAAGAAATATCCTTCAACTGTTCATGGCGCATATTTATCAAGTCTCCGTGTAGTAAAACAAGTGGAGAAAGCTTTTGCGGGACAACATGACAATTAATAATTAATCTTATAAATACTAAGATCCCTAGAAAAAGAGGCACGATATCACACTTCTCAAAAGTGAAATTGCTAGCTTTGTGGACGCGGGCTTTCACATTTGTTACTACTTAATTTTAAAGTGAACTCTTTATATATTGTTTCACAATATTTGAGTAGTGTTTCAACTTCATTGTGAGTGCAGATTCTATGAAAAAGATCAATAACATTTTCGACTTTGGAATTGAAATGCTCATGAATAGCTTTTATATCATTCAGTAATATAGTCATATTACTATTATATAAACGAATTAAAGTAGTAAAAGCAGCAATAGTTTTACATCGCCAGCGATCCCTTAGCAATTGGGGAGTAGGTTGGTTTTCATTAAAAAAACTATATGGATAAAGATGAATCGCATCTTGACCAAGTAACTCTATATCGCCAACACTCTCTTTTAAAATTTTCATTGCGACCTTATATCTAACAGCAGAGCAGAAAAACTCTTTTATACTATTACATTTTTCAATTTCGGTTGATAACATTCATTTTATCCTTATTTTTAATATTATATTATTAATCAGTATATAAATCCTGAGAAAAAGCTCATTAATAAATCGAAATACTCTAACTCATAATTATAATATATAACTCATGTTCAAATTAGGATAAATATTATGGGTGTTAGTTATTTTGGCGTTTTAAGGAAATTTAAAATACGCCACTAGGGCGTGTCCCTAAACCATAAATTTTGTATACTTCTGATTTATTGCAGTCC
>CAYGUK010000201.1:0-3468 GCA_964352985.1 uncultured Legionellales bacterium | reverse complement strand
ATCAATAACAAATGGCACAATTTTATTTGCACTTTGCCAATGTTTAATTAATTGAGACTTTAATGTCGATAAATCAAAAGATATTGATAATCCAAATTGATGATTCAACCAAGGAACAAATACTTTTTCAATCCAATCGACAATTTGTGGAATGAGATTTATAAATACTCTGATTTGTTTTTCAATTAATGGAATCAACATAAAGATTAAAAATAAAATAATACAAATAAATATTGCAAATACAATTACAACACCAATCGTACGAGGAATACCCCAGCGATTTAATAAATTAACAATTGGATCACCAAGATAAGCCAATAAAGCGGCAGTTAAAAAAGGAGATAAAACAGGTGCGAGTAAATAAATTAAATAAAGTATAAGTATTGCAAAAGTTAATCGCATCCATTTTTGAGACTCTGTCATAATTACCTTATCTCCTTAACTTTTACTTCGTCATAAGCGCGTAACCCCCAAGTCCACATATAATGAACAAGACTTATTATCGTTGTCAGTAACAATAGTAATAACACGATTTCAATAAGTTGATGAGAAATAAGTGTGTAATTAAGCTCAATTAAAATTAATACCACTAATAAAACCTGCAAAACAGTATTCATCTTACTAATGATACTCGGTTCTGCATCGAAGGGTCCGATTAAATAATGATAAAGCAATGCACCACTTACGATGATAATATCTCTCACACAAACAATTATTAGCATCCACAAAGGAATATAATTTAAATAAGTCAGTGTAATAAATGTTGCAATCATCAAAAATTTATCACTTAAAGGATCGGCAATACCACCAAAACGCGTTTGCCAATTAAAAGTTTTGGCTAAATAACCATCTAAGCCATCACTCACACCCGCAATAGCAAACAATATTAAGGCTGTAAAATTATCAGTAAAAAGCAAACTCCACACCACAAATGGGACGATTAAAATCCGTAACACTGTAATGAAGTTTGGAATTTGCTTCACTCAACCACCTGATAATTATCCCTTCCACTGATATATTAAACTTGGCGGCGCATTATTAGCCACATCACTTGTATCCGTGGTTGGAACTAAACGCTCATCAAGATTGAGTAATCGTTGTAATTGTTGTTGACCACCATTAACTTGTAATTGAAGCACCACATAATTAGGTTCTATATTATCGGTTTCTAAATTTTGTACGATAGAAAGTTGATTTAAGTAATTTTTTAATCGTGCAAAATCAGCAAAACTATGGATGCCTGTAATAGTTATTGTTAACCAATCTTTACCATGTGTGCCTTGAACTAAAAATTGTTTTGCTAATTGATCAGCTAATTGTGTCAACGCTGGTTGAATTACATCACTAAGTTTTTTACCTGTTGTTTCCCAGGTTTGCTCTGAGTCTTTAGCAAATTCAATCCATTTTGCTTGCCACTCACCTTTATTATTTACTTGAAGTTGGCCTACAAAAATAGCATCAGGTGAATAGCGATTTGAAGCTTGGATAATTTGATCTTTAGAAAATTTCCAAACTTCATTCGCTGATATATTATTTAAATCTTGTAAATCAAGCGTTGGAAAAATAATAGGGATTCCTCGTAACGCCGCATCTTTTGTAATCGACTTAGCAATGGCATTATCACTCGATGATCCAAGAATTTTACGTCCATCCGTTGTTTGAACAGCTAACCAGACTAATGTTAACGGACGTTGCCTACCCCAAATGTTTTGTTTCGCTTTTTTTAACAAACGATTAATCGACATTTGATCAAATTGCACTCTAAGATTTAGCGAACTTGATAACATACCATCACTATTTTCAGTACGATGATCAAAATAATTAAATTGATCAACATAGCTATCGGCATGAGATAGGTCTTCTTTTAAAGCAGGCATGCGCGTGATAGTAGAATCACCACTAACTTTAACTAACACTTGCTCAAACGCATTATGTATGGCTGACTCTCGAGCACGCTCTGACATATTTTTAATTGGTACTTGTGCTGTATAAAGTGATTCCACTTCCGCAGCGAGAACATTATTGGAATAGATCCCAAATAACACTAAGCTACTCAAAACTAATAATAATTTCTTCATTATGCCCCATCCTTATAAATCCTCGGCGTAGAACTACGCACATTATACAAAATTCAACGCTAAAAGTGCATTGTTGTTATACAATTTGATCGATTTGTTTTTTTAAGATCAATACGAAGAGTAAACCTGGAAGCGAGAATATAAAACTCCATGTAAAAAAGCTTACCCATCCTATGTGAGTCACCATCACCCCTGAGATTGGAGATATGATAACACGGGCGAAGCCAAATATCGCTGAGAAAAGCGCATATTGGGTTGCAGAAAATCGCTTAGTACAAAGCCCCATGAGCAAAGCAAAAAAAGCACTCGTCCCTAATCCACTACAAAAATTCTCTGCAAAAACAGTTAACCCAAATAATAAATAATTTTTCCCAACAATCGCTAACAAAACATACATAACATTTGATATGGCTTGAACAAGACCAAAATAAATTAATCCTTTAAACAGACTAATACGACTTAATATTATCCCCCCCACTATCGCACCCACAATAGCGGATATCACACCTAATACTTTATTCATGGCGCTCACTTCAACCAACGAAAAATGTAATTTCAATAAAAAAGTTGTGGCAAGCGATGCTGAAAATAAATCACCTAATTTATAAGAAATAATTAAACAGAAAAATACAATCGATAAATAACGATAACGGCAAATAAAATCAAGAAAGGGTTCGATCACTGCTGATTGTAGCGTCATAACGGGTTTATCTTGATAGTGCGCTTCGGGACTATAAAAAGTAAACAGCACACAACAAAGCATAGTGCCTGACATAATTAAATAAGTATCTCGCCATCCAATATATTGCGCGAGTGCCATTGCAATCGCACCAGAAAAAATGATTGCTACGCGATAGCCTCCAACGGTAACCGAGGCGCCTAACCCTCGTTCATCTTCTTCTAATAAATCGACACGATAAGCATCAATGGCTATATCTTGTGACGCGGATAAAAAACCCACAATTAAAGCTAAAAATGCTAGAAATACAGGCGTAGTATTGGGATGACAAAACGCCATTAATGCTAATACAACTGCAATAGCGCATTGCATAATCATGATCCAACCTCGACGTCTCCCTAAAAATGGTGGGATGTATCTATCGATAAAAGGTGCCCATAAAATTTTCCAAGCATAAGGCAAACCGACCAAACCTAAAAAACCAATAGCTTCGACGGGAATATTTAAGACTGTATACCAAGCTTGCAATGTTGTGCCAATTAAAGAAAACGGTAATCCTGATGAAAATGCTAAAAATAATGTCGCGAGAATTCGTCGATTAGAAATTAAGGCAATATACGATTTTTTTTGCAAAGGTGTATCTTCTTAAATTAATACTAGGGCGAAAAATACATTCGCCCTAGTTTTAAGTAGAAAATTAATGTTTATTAT
>CAYGUK010000200.1:2242-3580 GCA_964352985.1 uncultured Legionellales bacterium | reverse complement strand
TGGGGAGATTACTATTATTCATGAGAATTTGTTTTTCCTATTCAACATTAAAAATATTTTTTTTAAACTTAATTGGGGTGTGTCATGATTTGATTTTAACTTATATGTTATAAATACTGAATACCCGACTATTCAATTTAAATAATAAATAACCGTTGATTATAATACATAAAACATTAGTATAGCCAATTAAATATTAAATTAAGCATAGCTTATTTGAGGAAAACACATGACTATTTATCTGAACTTAACCGGAATTCATGGAGATGTCACCAGCAGAGGGCATGAAAATTGGCTCGCGGTCTCATCGGTAAATCATGTTTATAATCGAATGTCGAACAATATGATCGCGGGTCACACAATGGATAGAAGCCCAAGTGCGCCACGACTTGGTGAATTTGAAGTCGTTAGATTTGTTGATAAAGCCTCACCAATAATTTTCCAACATTTTTGTAAAGCAACAAATATTGAACAAGTTAAAATCGATATTGTCAAAACGAATAGTACGTTAACACCGTATCTTCAATATTCATTAACTAATGTTTTGGTCAGTAGCATTAATCGATTTCATGATGGTGAAGAAAATCCCATTGAAGTTATCACTTTAAATTATACAAAAATAGAAGAAAAATTTACCTCTTACGACTCGATGCAAAAAGCTCAAAGCCCAGTAACTGCTGGTTATGATCTGCAAACCGCAGAGGTTTTATAATGTTAAATATTTGCATTAGTCCCAACATTATCACCAAGGCTAATGATACCTTAAATAAAATTATTGATAAATATTATGGTAATCTGTGTTCGCCTAGTGAGCGTAAAAAGCTTATTATGGATATTATTCGGGCTAATCAAATACCTTATAGCAGTAATGTATTTCAGGGGTGGGATAGTTTAAATTATCACGCGAGTTATGCGGATAGAATACTTAAGCCAAATAAAATGATATCACTCCCCACTTACGACAATAAAGAAGGCTATGGTTGTGGTGGTCGTTATGTTTGTCATGGGGAAAAAAGTTCAGCACATCAACGTGCTTTATCATATATTAATTCAAGACCGGCAACCGAGCGATTTCACTTAGGTCAATTAATGCAAAATGGCTTTAACTTTAATTTTATTTCACAATCATTAAAATTTGTTGGGCATCTTGCCAAAACAATTGAACCATATGAAACATCGTTTGCATTATCGATGGGGACACTTGATCATGTAAATGATTATTTCAAAGAATTTTCCAAGGATATTAAAGAAAAATTTGAAAAGGTAAATAAAAATCTCGATAGCTATGTTTCTCAATTAAAAGCCCCAAGTTCACCCGAAATTTCACAAAAAGATTTA
>CAYGUK010000200.1:0-2232 GCA_964352985.1 uncultured Legionellales bacterium | reverse complement strand
TAAAGTCTTTTGCTGAATTACAAGAAGATCTCAATGGCAAGCTCGTCCGCTTTCTAGCAAGAATGGGTGAATCATCTCCTTCAATTCAAAGCGGTAGCCAAGCAATTAGCCGAGCCATAATTAATCCCAAATATACATTAATGAACACGGAAGATGCTAAAAACGTTATGCGATTTATAAAATACGCAAAATATATCGGTAACGGCTTACTCGCTATCGATATTGGCATTGATGCCGGTAAAGTGTACAATAAATACGAAGAACATGGGCATTATATCCGTGAGGCGATTAAAGATGGATTGGAGATTACGTTATCGATGTATGTTGGTAAATCAGTAGGTAAGCTAGGTGAATATATCGCAACATTTTTTCTACCTGAAGAAGGGGTTATGATTTTCATTATTATTTTTGGTGTAGCAGGAGCTTATTTTATGGAAAAACAGTTGAAACAATATTTAAACATATCTACGGTCAGGATGAGTAATTAAGATGTTGATATCAATTTTTTTATTTTTTGGTATTGGTTGTATATCAATTGGTGTAATCTGTGTAATTTTGATTTTAGTTCTTTATATTATTTTAGGGAGAAAATTTGATAAAAAGTTCAATAAGAAAAGTGTATTTTATGATCCTGGTATATTTGGCTTAAGCTTAATGATACGTATAACATCTTATGCGTCTTGTATAGTCTTTGGTATTACATCTCGCTTTAATAAGAGTTGCTATAAAGCTTACAATGGATATGAATTTAGAAATGATTGTACTAAAAATCAAATTATTCTTGCAAAGATATTTATCTTTTTTAATAGTGTTTTTATAACATTAGCAGCTATTACAATTATTTTACAATTCTTTGTTTCTTAATATGTTAAATCCATTGTTTTTATTTTTCGGCCTGGCATCAATTTTATTTTTGATATTAATTTTGTTACTAATACCAATTATATATGTTTTGTTTTGGGAAAAATTCGATAATAAATTCAATAAAAAAAGTGTTTTTTTATGATCCCGGTATTTTTGGATTAAGTCTTATCATAAGAATTACCTCTTATACACAATGTATTGTTTTTGGAACAAAAACAAGATTTAATTAGTACTATAATGTGGATTATGATGGTTATGACTTTAGAAATGATGTAAACCCCCCATATAAGCGAATTGTTAAAAAATATTTAATGCCGGCATTTAGTGAAATATTTATTGAGGATTTAAAAGCTTATCATATACGCGATTTTACTAAGTCTCTTTGTAAAAAAACTAAGATAATTAAACCCAATGGAACTTTGGAATTTATTGAACAACCTTTAAAAATTAAAAGTATACGGAATATTTTAGTGCAATTACGCAAAGTAGTGAATCGGGCTTTAACCGATGATTATATAACTAAGAATCCATTTGATAATATCGTATTAAAAGATTTTTTACCAAAAGAATGTTTTGAAAGTGAGTATGATGTTGATCCATTTGGCTTAGATGAAATACAAGAATTATTAAAATCATTATCGGAGTCACAACAGTATATGGTGCAATTTATGTGTTTTACAGGCGTACGTCCTTCTGAGTTAATGGCATTGGAATGGCGCGATGTTAATTTTTTTAAGCGAACTGTTCATGTTTCTCGAGCATTTGTTTATAAAAAAATCAAAGGCACTAAAACAAGATCGGGTAACCGTGAAGTCATGTTGTTACCACCTGCTTATGATGCGCTAATAGGATTAAAGAAATATACCTTTATGAAAAGTGAACGTATTTTTTTACATCCTGTCACTAACAAACCTTGGGAGCATGATCAGCAATTACGAGATTGGTGGGAGGGAGCATTAAAAAGGGCGGGGCTTCGTTATCGTACGCCATATCAATGCCGACATACTTTTGCAACGATGATGTTAGACAAAGGTGAAAGTGTGTTATGGATTGCAGCACAGATGGGGCACGTTGATACTGAAATGGTCATTAAGACTTATGCTATTAAACCAAAATCGACTGATGGTTATCAGTTTCGGCATGATTGGGGGGCGGTGTTTGAAACTAAGAGTAATGATTATATTAAGGTTCAGACTAAAAATTAAAATGATAATTATATAAAACAATGTTTTATTATTTTATCTTCTGTATAGTTAAATAATAAAATCTAGACAAGAATATTAGGTTTTTTGAGATAACTTATTGTATAAGTGATATAATGACCCCCAGAATTCATACCACTGAAATTAGAATTTAAGAGAGTAAACT
>CAYGUK010000199.1:0-3677 GCA_964352985.1 uncultured Legionellales bacterium | reverse complement strand
CCATTGGCAATTGCATTTAATATTATTATCGCAGTTGACTTTTTTGATTTAGATGCCATTTAGCTCTCTGAGAATATGTTTTTTTAGTTTATGTCATTGGCGTTAACAAGCCGATGACTGTTAGATTACAAGTTCGACATTTAATTTTGCCGAGTTGGTAATGAAATACAAAAACAACTTCCCTTGTTAAGCTCACTTCTTACTGAAATTTGCCCACCATGTAATTCAATAATTGATTTAACAATAGCTAAACCTAAGCCCACACCATTGATATTTTTTTCATCTCTGATGCGATAGAAACGATCAAAAATATTCTGCAGATGATTATCAGCAATGCCAAATCCTGTATCTGCGATAATAATATTTACTTTGCTATTTTCTTCAGATAATTCAATCGTGACTTTACCTTGTGTTTTGTTATATTTAATAGCATTTGAAATTAAATTTGTTAACGCGCGTCGTATTAATTGCAAATCACAATTTAAACTGGCCTGCCCTTTTATAGTTAGTTGAATATCTTTTTCATCACAAAGCACTTCAAAATATTCAGCAATGTGATGCACTTCTTGTCTTAAATTAATCTTTTTAACATTTATCTCGATATTGCCATCTTCTGTTCGCGCTAAAAACAATAAAGCATCGAGTATACGAGATAATTTTTCCATTTCTTCTTGCACGGAAATTAACGTATTTTGATATTCATGATTATCACGTTCTTGTGTGAGCATCATTTCTGCTTCACCTAAAATATTATTTAAAGGTGTGCGAATTTCATGCGCTAAATTACTTGAAAATTGTGCTAATCGATTAAATGAGTTTTCTAGGCGATAAAGCATATTATTAAAAGATGAAATCGTATGTTTTAACTCTTGCGGCCAATCGTCTTCTTGAAAATGATGATTTAATTTTGATACTTTAATGTCATTCATTACCTTGGCAATTTTAGCAAGTGGACGCAAACCCCATTTCGTGCCAAGATAAGCCATCATAACCGATACTAACACTGCGACTAATAAAATGATTATAAAAAATCTAAAAAACCGATCTAATACATAATGTTTTAAATTATTATTTAATGCTAATTGAATCGTCCAATCATTATGATCCGTAACGTTTTGCGAGATTAATTTATAATATTGGTGATTAACTTTGGTTTGGTTTATCGCTAAGTTTGTATTATTAAATTTATCTAACGGAAATATTTTATTCATATTTGGCGTCGATAAAATAACATGACCAAAACGATCGATTAATCTTGCATAATAATGAAAGTTAGTTGCTTCAGGTTCCAATATCATTTCTTGTTTTAATTCTGCTATGTTAATTGGTTTTTGAGCTAATATATTATTTAATACATGAAGTTCATTTTGAAAAAATTGTTTACTATCGGTATTAAAACTCGACGCTAAAATTAGATACAAAACTAAACCGGTAACCGTCACCGTGATAAAAGCAATTAGGGTATAAATAAATGACAAACGTAATGTGATAGAATGTTTATGCGTAGGCATTTATATTGCGCTCTTCAATGACATAACCCACACCACGAATTGTATGAATTAATTTATTATTATGATTCTCATCTATTTTTTTTCTTAAGCGTCTAATGGCGACATCAACAACATTTGTATCACTATCAAAATTCATATCCCACACTTGTTCAGAAATTTGAGTTCGAGATAATGGCATGCCTTGATTTCGTGCTAAAAGCGATAACAAGGTAAATTCTTTTTGCGTTAAATTAATGTATTGATTATTACGTTTTACTTTTTGGGTTTGGATATCGATCACTAAATCTGCAATGATAATGCAAATAATAGGTTTTATTTGCCCGCGCTTTAGTAATGATTTGACTCTCGCCAACAATTCGAGAAATGAAAATGGTTTTATTAGATAATCATCAGCCCCTAATGAAAAACCTTTAATCCGATCATGAACTTCATCTTTAGCCGTTAAAAATAAAATTGGTGTTTGTTCATCGTGTTGACGATAAAGCTCTGCTACTTGCCAACCATCTAATTTTGGCAACATGACATCTAATATTAATAAGTCATAATGATATTCTTTTGCGAAAAATAAACCATCTTCACCATTAACAGCAAAATCAACAACATATCCCTGCTCTGATAATCCTCGGATTAAATAGTTTCTGGTTTTTTCTTCATCTTCAATGATTAAAATTTTCATGTCAGTCCAAATTCGATAACTTAACGCGAATTGTAGCTATCAAATTTGGCAATTCCATGACGACTACATGACAATACTGTCATTTTGTCATGATTGAGATAGGATACAATATTGAATCATATCTTTATAAACATCCCCTTTTTTCAAATGCTTTTTCAAAGTTGCTTCGTATTCCATCTTATTTTTTTGCAGCACTTTTCCGGATGCCTCATTCTCAATCATGTGCATGGCATAAATTTTATTGAGATTTAAATCATTAAAACCAAATTCAATCGCTCGTCCCACCGCTTCCGTGGCATAGCCTTTGTTCCAATATTCATAACCAATCCAATAACCCAGTTCAGCATGGCAATGATCACTCACACACTCAAGCCCAATCATACCGATAGCTTTATTAATGGATTTGAGTTTGATCGTAAAAAAATAAACAGGATCGTGCGTTGCTTTTGATAAAACAATTAATTGATTAAACCAAGTTTTAAAATAATCACTCGTCACCGGGTAAGGAATTCGATAAGTCGTGATCCCCACTTCGGGATAATTGGCGGCAATACTCAATTCATCAGCGCAATTAATCGTTAATGGTGTTAGAAGTAAATTTTTTGTCTCTAAATTTGCAATCATTGACACTACCTAGATTTTAACTTCGCAAAATAATAGCATAATTAAGTTTAGCGCTTAAAAATTATTCTTTAATATCATGATGATATTACCCATGCCTTACGGCTTAAATGATAAATATTTTGTGCTCATAATGACTAAAATATTGCATCAATCTATTTGAATTTTGAATAGAAAAGCTGATATTATAGCGAGCCTTACATTGCGGGCCCATAGCTCAGTTGGTTAGAGCAGCGGACTCATAATCCGTTGGTCCAAGGTTCAAGTCCTTGTGGGCCCACCAATAAAATCAATGACTTATTGGTGTTTTTTGATTAGAGCATTTCTCTTGCACGTGAGAATCACGTATCCTACTGCGCTTATACACAAAAAATAGCAAACGTATTAAAATTAGAGGATATAAAAGTAAATTTTTTATGCCGTACTAGTGATTTAATATCGAGACCAATAGAAGATTCAACTGAAAAAAGGTGGCGATTTCGAGGCAAAGATATATTTCCCGAAGATAAACTGACTAAAATTTCTAAATATAAAGAGCAGATAGATAGCATTGATAAAGAGACACTTTCAAAACCACCTTCTAACTAATTTATGCAAATTCTTCAAATCAAACGATTAATAACTTCTTCCTTAATCATCTCTGCCGCTCCCACAATATCCCAGTTATATTCTGATGATATTAACGGCGGTAAGTCATTTGTAAAAACTTTATCGTTTAATTTGTTATCTAAGTTTTCTATAAATAATGCTTTTGGGATCTGTTGGTCTGATTTATCAAGATAAGTTTTAAAAAGATCAATAATTTTACTTATATCTAGGGCGTGTCCCTAAACCCACATTGTTAGCCTTTCAGCCAAATTAAAATGCTG
>CAYGUK010000198.1:0-3700 GCA_964352985.1 uncultured Legionellales bacterium | reverse complement strand
GGCTCTGGTTCTGGCTCTGGTTCAGGCTCTGGTTCAGGCTCTGGTTCAGGCTCTGGTTCAGGATTAGGATTTTCGAAAACACCATTAATCGAAGACCAAGATAAATCATCATTTACAGCAAAAAATTCATAAGGATCTAACGTGATACTTGTTCCATCCGAAAAATTAACCGTTAATTCTGCGCTACCTGGATTATAAGCGGTATAAGTTAAATTCCCATCTTTATTAAACACTGCATAGAAAGGCGAATCCGCAGTCACACTGGTTTCTACCAATCCTAACGCTGCAATATTATTTAACCAATGATAAGTATGAGCCACTGACTCACCTTCTTCAGGCTGATAATTTGGGTTTGCATTGAATTTTGCTAAGGCGCTTTCTGGATCGTAAAACGATTCATATTGCCAAATTAAATCCTGCCATTGATTTTCTGGGCCATTATTATTATCAATGATTTCTTGATAATTATTTTGCACGTAATCAGCGTAGCGTCCTAAATATAATGAACCGCCCGTCATCGGTAAAAAATTAATACCATGAATCATTTCAGGTTCACCCGAAAACCAAGTTGCGTAAGAAGCACCATCACCCCATACCATACCCACAGCTTGATGCTGAAATTGTTGGGGAAAAACTTGGTTATCCACATCAAACCAATATTGTTCGATGGCCGCCATTTCTGTTGCGTAAAGATAAATCCCTAAATCTCTTACTTCGGTATTTCCGGTATGTGCGCCCCATAACAACGTACCTGTTGCAAAATTCATTGATTCAGATGAAGACTCATGATTATTCCCAGCAAAAAAAGCACCATGCCCTGACGCCCATGAATGCCCTGCATATTGATCAAAATTCCGCATGTAAGGATAAGCTTCATTGGCTTTATCATTATTCGCCACATCCTGAATTAATAAATCAACCATATTTCCCCAAGAATCAGCCCAACTAGGATCAAATTGTGCAACGATAGCTGCCGCTTTGATAAAATAACCATAATGAAAATGGTGATCATTAATCATCGTTTCAGAATGGAAACTTGCTGGATAACCTTGTAATGTTCCCCATTCACTATTGTAATAAAATAATTTATCACCTTCCGTCGCTTCCGGTGTAAACCAGTCTTGCAACTCAGCTTTAATTGCATTAATGAAAAAATCTCTCGCATCATCGTGGCCAACTTGATTTGCCATTTCAGCAAGTTCTGCAAATCGTGCGATTTCTTTTCCTACCCAATAAGTATCTTGACCTGGAACAGTAATCGAACGACTAGAAACATCGATATACGCATCATTGATATGTTGATACAATTCAGCGAGATCTTGTCCTTGCAATAAATTTGGTAGCGCCGGTAACACACCAGAAAAAACATGTTGTGTTGAAAAATCAGTTCCCTCAAATAATTTCATTTCACCACGTGGTGATTGATAAGAATAATCCGTTAATTCCGCATCTGAATTAATATATTGATGGCGATATAAATTAATTAATGGCGTGTCAGAAAAACCGGCTTCTTTCAGATCTGTGGTAATAGCAAAATCGGTGATCACTTGACTTGTTGCTTCATCATAATGATAAGTCACCGAGGTATCTTCAACAAAAGCATAAGCGTGTTGATGAAAATATTGTAACGTTTCAACAGTATTATCGGGTAAAAGTGCGACTGAAAAATAATCCGCACCACCTAAATCAGAAATAATTTTTCCATCTTGTAATTGCCAACTCGATTGGCTCGGCGCAAATAATCCATAGTGATTGCCATTAATCGTGATCCCGGCAACATTATCATCAAGATACCAAACAACACCAGGCCCATCCCAAACGATATTACCGTTATCTTCAGGCGCAAAAGAAATAATCTCAGCAGTTGGAATTGTTGCACTTAATTGGTTTTCACCGTTCACTTTGTCTAAATATAATCGTTGATTACCAGTACTAAACGGTAAATCAATATAACTATTGGCGCCTGTTTGTAAGGTAATGTCACCATTGCCAAATGCTTGCCAAATTTCTACCGTAATTTTCGCATTATTTAAATTTTGTAATTGCCCAATGATTTCTTCACCGACACCTCGACCTTCTTGATCAGTATAATTTTCTGGATTATTCACATCGGCATCGAGCGGAATAAAATTAAAAGTATGAAAATAATCGTATTGCCCATTATTATCATAATCGATAGCAACTCTCACTTGTGCTGCATTACCAATATGATCACCATTTTCACCGACGGCATTTATGGGCAAATTAAATTTAAATTCACCCCCAGTATATTGGCCACTGACATTTTCAATCGTAAAACTTTGCTTGGTTTGATTGGGTTGTCCAATCGCATTGCTATTATCTTCATGCAACGAAATTTCAACATTCGCATTACCTACACGTTCGACATAAACAAATGGCATGCCGTGTCCAATTGTTGTTTTTAATTGATTTGCTGAATCACTGTCTTGCCAACTGGCAGTTACTGCCCAATCTGAGTAACTATCTAAACGGGTTTCATTTGCATTTAATTGGCTTAAACTGAGCGTGATATCATTTTTAAAAGTATATTCATATTTAACTTGTTCGCCTTGATAGGTATAAAATTTCGGTTGGGCACTATAACCTAATGATAAACCATCAGCGTTAGCTTTCATCGCTAAAGGATGGGCAAATAAAGGTGCTGAATACGGATCATCAAAATGCGCAAACACTAAAGATGACCACCAATCATTTGTTGGAATTGCGCCATCGATATTGTCCGTCGTTAAAGGTGAAAGTGGTTGGCCAGTAAAATTCGTCACTTCTTGTTGGCCCAATGGTAAGGTCGTGGTATACGAACCTAAGTAGTTAGTGTCACTCATTATTTATCTCGCATGGGGTGTGTAAGAAGAGAAAAATGTCAAATAGCACATTAAATCTCTCACACAATAAAATTTACCACGCTATCAACGACTTGCTGATAGCACCGAAACTCACTGTGCTGAGTGTTTACATGCCTGAGGTGTTTTGTTATATTATAACATATATTTTTGTTGTTACAGATTAAGACCCCTTTAATTTGTAAAGGTTCAACATAAGCTAAGGTATAGAATACTCTAGTAATATTTTAATTTTCACGGCTAATATTTTACACCAATTGAAAAAATAGAAATAAATCCTAACGACGTGCTTTAAAAAATTTCTGCAAAATTTCTCTGCAGGGTAATTCTAAGACACCTGGTGTGACATCAATTAGATGATTCCATGCATAATCTTCAATCATATTTATTTTACTACCACAGGCGCCTGCTTTTTTATCATAAGCACCGAACACTAAGCGTTTAATTCTCGCATGAAACAAAGCACCCAGACACATCGCGCAGGGTTCCAACGTCACATAAACTGTCGTTTCAAGTAGACGATAATTTTTCATGGTCTTGGACGCAATTCGTAACGCTACAATTTCGGCATGCGCCGTGGGATCGATAGTTGAAATGGGTCGGTTATAAGCTTGGGCAATTATTTCATTTTCATAAACGATCACTGCACCGATGGGAACTTCACCATCCGCCTCTGCGGTGTAAGCCAACTCTAAGGCACGTTCCATGTACTTTTCGTCAACTTTTTCTATCATGATCAACCAAATTAAAATTATGACAACATCATATTAGGATAGTATAAGAATTACAGGACTTACGCAAAACTTCAGCTTTTGTCCGTGGTCTTCGTTATAATCTTC
>CAYGUK010000197.1:0-3726 GCA_964352985.1 uncultured Legionellales bacterium | reverse complement strand
GGTCTGAGGTTTTCCATCATATGAATTCCAAGAAGATGTCGCGTTCTAAAGCCCACTTTGAATTTGATATTGGGATCCTTCAGGACAACAGTTTACAGCTTAAGCAATGGCACACACACTAAATGACCCGGCGATAATTAATCCTGAAATAAGTTTTCTTAGGAATAAGATAAACATGAAACAACGACCTATAATTTGTTTTGATGATATAATTATAGTCTAGAAAAAATTTAGCAACCAGCGGTTTTAAAATATACTTAAAAGAGGTATTTGTTTTTATTAAACATTCATTAAAAGGGCTTAAATTCTAAAATTATCAGTTTAAGCTGTGTTGCCGACAATAAGTTTCTTTGGTAAAAAATAATAAAACAATTGATATGAATAAATAGAGAAGTAATGCAGATAAAGCAACTTTATAATCACCAACTGAAAATATTCTTGCGCCATGTGACATGGTCCCATGCCAATTTAAATCAAGTAATTTTCCTACCATAGGTTCACTAAACGCACCACAAAGCGCATCGAATGTGTTCATAAAGCCAATTGCAGTTGCTGTCATAGTAATTAATGATATCTCACGGACCATCGTAAAACAAAGGAGAAAAAAACTTGATCCAAAACCAAACATAAAAAAAGACAAACTTAGCACCCACATATATGGGATATCACAATAAATAACAACAGTGAGAAAAATAAATGCAAGGATCGTTCCTACCAACATAACGATTTTTCGTCGTCCGATTTTATCTGAGAACCAACCCGCAAACGGCGCGCCCAAGGCAAAACCAAAAAAAGCAAAACTCACTTCACCTGCAGCTTGAACACGACTAATATGATAGGCATTTTCTAAAAATCCATTTCCCCATAATCCCCCAAAAACGGAGATAGGCGCAAATGCTAATCCACTATATAGGGATAAAATCCATGTTTGTGGATTTCTTAATATAGATAAAAAACCTTGAAGGGAAAAACTATACTCGCGGTACGAAATACTTCTTGTTCGTCCTTTTGGGTGATCTCTAACAAACAAAAAATAAACAAAAGCAAATACCGCACCAATCAAACCAATAAAAGAAAGAGAAATACGCCAACCATAATGAGAAACGAGTATTGCCAATGGCTTTTGACCGAATAACGCACCAATCATAGCTGCAGACATCATAAAGCCTGTTAACGTGGCAAATTGTTTGGGTTTAAACCAAATAGAGGTAAGCTTTAAACAGGAGACAACGGCAAAAGCCGCACCAAATCCAATCATCCCTCTGCCAAGACATGCAATCTTAATTGAATTTGCATGTGCAAAAACATGTACGCCATAAAGCATAATTGAAATGCCAATAGTGGGAAAAAGCCGACGTCTAAATTTATCAACTATACTACCTGCTGGAATTTGCATAATTAAATACGCATAAAAATAAAATGCCGCCAAATTCCCAAAACTCGCTCCCGTCATATGAAACACACTCATTAACGAGTTTTGCATAACCCCAGGAGAGACTTGCAATAAGTATTTATAGAATATAAAAACTGAACCCAAAGCCCAGATGACAAGAGGATAAAATACTCGATTATGAAATTGTATATATTGGTCTTTATAATTGATGGATTCCACAACACACCTAAAATTCACATAAAAAATCAGCGTTATGTTTTAATACAGGTTTTAGAATAGTTATAACATAAATACAGATTATTAAAAAGTATAAAAATTTGATGGTATTTTAAGACAATATGAATTTCAATCTGAGGCTAACGCTTAAAATAACCTATTAATTGCATGTTATTTATTTGATTGTTTTCAAGTGATTTTTCAAACGCTTCATAGGAAAAATTGGGTTTAAGTTTCAGATTGTGAGATAACGCATAAATGGTAAAAATATAACGATGAGCATTATCACCTTTTGGTGGGCAGGGGCCACTATAACTGGGTTTTTTCCAACTATTTAAACCTACCATAATGGGATGTGGATAATGATTAATATTTGCAGGAAAACGATTAAAATCAGCAGGTATATTAGCGATGAGCCAATGGATCCAACGATGGTGCGGGGCACTTTTTGCATCTGGATCAAGAACGACTAAAGCAAATGATTTTACCTTGCTATTTTTTTCTTGCCAGTCAATTTGAGGATTAATATTCTCGCCATCACAAGTATACTTTACTGGTATCATTTGACCTTCTTCAAAGGCATTACTGGTCACGCCTAGCGAGAAAACTGCTGTGGAAAATACAAGTAATATTAATACGATAATAGACTTCATGCCCCTCTCTCCTTAGTAATCTAGTTCTATTTTATTTAATATTTTTTGATAAAAAGTGTCGTCCAATTGTAAATCTACACTTAGATACCAGTGACGAAAATCAGCAAAATCAAAACATTTCACCGCATCTTTTTCAGTCATTATCACAGGCTCATCACTATCAAAATTAATATCTTCTGCAGAATATTGATAATGGTCGGGATAAACATGTTGAATTAATTGCATTGAAGCCTCTGTTAAGCTTGCAAAAAATCGGGAAGGGTTACCAATGCCGGCAACAGCATGGACTGTTTTTCCTGCAAATTGCTTTAATTCTTGCACGATTGTTTCATCCATTAAGCTAATTACCTGTTTGGCTTTCAACTTAAATTGATGATCAGCTAGAACATGTTCACCTTGGCTTAAGATCAAATCAACAGGTATTAAACGTGATACCGGTTCTCTTAACGGACCTGCTGGTAAACACCAACCATTACCAAAGCTTCGCTCACTATCAATTAACACAATTTCAACGTCACGTTGTAATTGATAATGTTGTAAACCATCATCACAAATTATCACATCACATTGATACAAATTCAGTAACAAATCCGCAGCTTCAACTCGTTTTCGCCCAATGACCATCGGGCATTGAGTATGACGATAGATAAGTAATGCTTCATCCCCTACATCTTCACTTGTCGATGTTTTTGTTACTTCTGTGGCTGAATGATTTTTTTTACCTTTATAACCGCGACTGATAATACCAGGTTTCAAATTTTGTGTTTTTAGAAAATTTGCAAGTGCAATCACAACCGGTGTTTTTCCTGTTCCACCTAAGGTGATATTTCCAACAACAATAACAGGTTTTGGCAATTTATAAGATTTTAATATTCCTTTTAAATAACCATATCGACGAAGCTTTACTATGAATAAAAACAATAATGAGAATGGATATAATAATCCTAACCACCAACGGCCTTCATACCAAGCGTTGACAATTTTCATGCGGTTGTTTCAACAAGTTCTTCATGTGAATGATTAAAATCCTTAAATTGCATTTGATATAAACGCGTATACATTTTATTTTGACGTAGTAATTGCTGATGAGTACCCTCTTCGATAATTTGCTTTTTATCAATCACTATAATTTTATGCGCATTTTCAATGGTAGAAAGTCGATGAGCAATCACTAACGTTGTACGATTTTTCATGAGTCCAGTTAATGCTGCTTGAATATGAAATTCAGCTTCAGTATCCAATGAAGACGTCGCTTCATCCAAAATTAATATAGGCGCATCTTTTAAAATTGCTCTTGCAATCGCGATTCGTTGGCGTTGTCCACCTGAGAGTCGTAATCCTTTTTCACCAATAACTGTATCATAACCATCTTTTAAATCTTGGATAAACTCATGCGCATGCGCAGCTTTTGCTGCATTAATAATATCGTCACGTGAAACATCTTGGAAACGACCATAAGCAATA
>CAYGUK010000196.1:0-3753 GCA_964352985.1 uncultured Legionellales bacterium | reverse complement strand
ATTCAGGGTAGTTAAAAAATGTTCCTTTTTATGGATTGATAAAATAGAAAAAAACATGCTAGTATATCCGCCAGCATGATAATTAAATTTCACAGGAGTGACTATTTATGAAATATAAAAGCCCCTCTACATTAAGACGATGTGTTTTATTTTTACCTTCCTCAAGTACTACTTCCTCAAGCGAAAATTCAGAAGAAGCCCCTGAAATTTTAAAATAATTAAATTATTTTCACACCAAGAGTTCAACAAAACTAATTACAGTTTTTGTAATTTAATGTAAGTGAGACTTTTATGAAAAATAAAAGCCCCGCACAATATTTTCGCTTACTTATTTTTAGGAAGATTGAATGTTTTTCTGAGGATGAAGATCCACTATCCCCAATAATTTCTTTGTAAATTATCAACTTTATTTAATTAGGCAATACTTGTTTTAGTACAAGGAGAGTTTGTCATCTCTAACCTGCCTGAAAAATTAATTAATCAATATTTAAATTTCTAAATTTAGATAAGGAGAACAATTATGTTTACATTAGAAGAAAGCGATCCAAGACAACCTTTATTAGATCCAACTCGTCAAGCAGAACTTAAAAAACGTGAAGATGCTGATGATGTTCCACAACAATACGTGCCAGTTACTGATCTACAAATTCAAGGTTTGGGGACTAAGGTAGAACAGAGAGAATTAATGAGAGAACCCCCGATTGACCTAGAAGTTGAAGCGTTACCCCAACATCAAGATCCTAGCATCGTGCAAGAAAATATTGCTGATTTAGAAGCAGATGTCGCAGGATTAATACAAGATACAAATTTAGTGCGCGCAGATGCTGATGAGCAAACTCGAGCGATTGTCGAAACCTTTAATCATGGTAATCCAGAATCGTTTATGACAAATGCATCGGTTGCGACGTTTTTAGGGCAACAAATTGAGCCAAATCAATTTAAATTAATTCATCGTAACAATGTGCCGGAATTGGTACCATTTTCTAATATTCGTCAACGTTTAAAATATTACATGACAGGAAAAACAGAAGAGCTTGGTATTTATGAAAAAAATGCCCAGGTGATTGGTAAATTTGGCCGCTATGTTGTAAACGTTAAGCCAGGTACTTTTTTAAAAATATTTTTAGGGAATGATCCTGTTTTATTAAAACCCGGTCCTCATGTTATTCGTCATAATCTATTTAGATTAGCCGATAATCCTGAAGTCAGGGTAAACGAAAATTATATCAATCATGGTAATATTCATATTATTCGTGTTCCAGTCGGTAAATTAGCTAAAATATCCATTGCGGGTAAACCGATGATATTACCACCGCGTGATCAAGTTTATGTGTTTAATTCGCCACTCTTTAAATTTCATCCTGTTAATCAACAAAAAAAATTCGTTGATGTGAATGATGCTTATATTCAACATGGCATGCTGCATATTCTACGTGTCCCACAAGGAAAAATTGCTAAAATCATGATTGATGGGCGACCCCAATTTTTAGTTGGCAGTGATAAACCCTATTATTTTAAATCAGCAACCTTTAGTTTAGTTCCTGCCAGGGGTCAGTTAGGGGCACAAGATGTCGAGTTATTCGAAGACGTGAATACCCCTTATATAAAGCATGGCACGCATTATTTATTAAGAGTCCCAAAAGGAAAAATTGCTAAAGTTTGGGTAGATGGTATCCCGCAATTTTTAACGGGTTCGGATAAGCCTTATCATTTTGAATCATCAACGTTTAACTTTGAACCTAAACAAGCGCAAGGGCACCGCGCAAATGAAATTTTTGAAGATGCGAGTGCACCGTATATTAAACATGGCACGTTACATATTTTACGTGTGCCACGTGGCAAAATAGCAAAAGTGTGGATTGATAATCAACCACAATTATTGGAATATCAAGATAAACCTTACACATTTGATAATCCTACTTTTTTGTTAGATCCCAAACAACGAGACCCGTTAGTTTTATTTGAAGATGAAGATGCCGAATTAATTTGTCATGGTTCACTAAAACGATTATTACCCAGAACAGGATCAGTCGCTGTCACCTATGATGCAGGTAAGTTAGTTATTATTCCACCATCAGATAATGGCAAACCGATTTTAATTGAAAAGCCGACTCACACAGTCAAAAGCTTTTTATTTACTGGTACGACAAATTTAATGTTCCCCAGTAAACGTGCGAAAGAAGAGCGAGCAAAAGAATTTTCAGATAGAGCGATGCGTGGAGAAAACGAAGACTTTAATTTTGAACGCTTTACTACCGCAGATGCGAGTACCATCGGCGTTAAATTGTTAGTCGTTTATACCGTGACAGATCCAGAAACATTATTAAGTGGTGTGCAAGTCGATCACATAAGTGATTTAATTGAACGCACCGTGGTTGCGGATATGACTCGCGCAGTGCAGGGCTCCACTTCAATGAATTATTCTGAAAGTGAATCATCTAGAATACCAGAAGAAGAACTCAAAAGAAGTCATGAGCATGCAGCGGATACAATGCCGAGTGCACCGAGATTTTTCAAAAATATTTTAGATCAAGTCACAACCGATCTGCGGCAAGATTTAGCAAAATATGGTATTAATTTAGTTCGTGTCAATTTTGAAGAAACGAAAATAATTGAGCGTTCTGAACAATCAGAAAAAACACAACAATTAAGTGCCTCAGTGGCAAATGCTGATCGTGAAACGCAAATCATGATGGCTGAAGCAAGAAGACAAGCAGGCAAACAAACGATAGAAACCGATCAAGTTAACGCCATGAAAATAAAAGCGTCAGAAGCTGAGTTACAACAAGCAGAACTTGCAGCCAAAGCGAGTTTAGTTGCTGCCGAAGCAGAAAACCAACGCATACGTCAACGAGCAGAAGCAGAAGCTTATGCGGCTCAAATCAAAATGGAAGCTGAATTAAGAGCATTGATGTTAAGAGCCAACATTTATCAAAAATGCCCGATGTTATTCGAATTGGAGTTAGCCAGAATTCAAGCACATGCATTAAGTGGTCTTAAAACACAAGTAGTTTCACCTGAAATTGTGCCTGGAAATTTAGGTGTGGGAACTCGAAATGCGTTATTTGCTTCAAGACATTTACCTCATGACTTAGGCGGTGATGTTGTACCTTTCACTGATGAAGAAATTAGTGCCCAAGCTTCACAACAACTGAGCGGTGGATCTGTTGCATCAGTTTTAGCAACAAACTCAGCACTATTTTCTAGCAGAACGCCAAGTGAAGTCCCCATGCATTTGAGATATTCTACAGGAGATAATGGTGGTTTAGAGTTAAGAGAAGCAGATGCAAAACGAGAAGATGATTTTCAAACAGTTCAACGTGGGTTGAGAAAAACATCAGGTACTGTTGAATAAAATAAATTAATAACTGAGGGCAAACTCTATTTTATAATAATGTTTGCCCTTATTTTATTTGTTCTCAACTAATTTTAAGATATTAATATCTTATGATCTTAGTCGATTTTGATTAGTTTCCTCGGTAATAAAACGATTATTAAATGATGATTCCAAATCATGCGATGCTCGTCCTGCAAAAAAGAAAGCAATCGAGATTGAAGATAAGCCCAACGCCAAAAAATCAGTATCAATCTGTGAACTCGCTAAGGTGAAATGCCTCATGAATAATGATGCAAAACCAATAATAAAAAATGTAGCAGCATATTTTTCATTTGGAATTTGATTAGGTTGTCTATCGATAATTTCAGGTGAAGGCGGCGTTGGCATATCGGGCATATCTATTTCCCTTTCAATTT
>CAYGUK010000195.1:957-3869 GCA_964352985.1 uncultured Legionellales bacterium | reverse complement strand
TCTTTGGCCTGCAATTGTTTATCAATACCCTTATCCGAGGGTTTAGCAAATATTTCTGGGGGGCATTATAGTTTGAATATCTACTTTCAGTAACAGCCGCAATTAATCCAATATTATTTTTATCATTAATCACAATTCCGGCATCTTGTAATGCTTCTGTAACTATTTCTAATAAATGTCTTTGTTGAGGATCAATGTAGCAAGCTTCTTCATCACTTATTTCAAAATATTCTGCGTCAAACATAGCATAAGATTTAATAAATCCAGACTTCGGGATAAATGATGATCTATTTGAGTAGATAATATTTATACCATAGTTATTTAAATCTTGTTGTGAGAAAGTTGAAATTGAAACAGTTCCATTTTTAAGATTATTCCAAAATGATTGTAAGTTATCAGCGTCAGGAAATCTACCAGACATACCTACAATTGCAAATTTATTCTTATTGTCGTTATTTTCTATCAAGGGAGTTTTTTTATTAATTTCATTTAAATTAAAATTATTCAATAAAAACTTAACAAATCTTTTAATTGTTGGGTAACTATAAATATCCACTATGTCAAATTGTATATTTAACTGAGTTTCCAAAAGTTGATGAAGTCTTATTGCCAGAAGTGAATTACCCCCGGCTTCGAAAAAATTTACATTGCTTGCATTTATCGTTTTATTAATAATTTTTTGCCAGGTGTTAGTTACTAGGATTTCTAGACTTTTCTCAATGTCACTTGATATATCATCCGATGTCCTATTATTTGTTTGCTTATGATTCAATAATAATTGTTGAATATCAATCTTACCTGATAATGTTAATGGAAATTCATCACAACAAACTATATTTTGTGGAATTTGTACTTCTGATATGAATTTTGATAAAAATGAATGTATAGTATTATAGCTAACTACAATATTTGACTGACACTTAATATAAGCAGTAAGTTTATAATTTAATTTTTCTTTATTATCGAATAACACTATTGCTTTAACAATATATGGATGTAATTGTAATAAATTTTCAATTTCATTTAAGTTTGTTCTTTGTCCTGCTATTTTAACTTGCCGATCTTTTCGATAGTGAAAAATAAAATTTCCTTGCTTGTTAATTGAGACCATGTCACCAGTCGCATAAATTTTGTTTGCATATGATTTATCAATAGGATTATTTATAAAGTATTTATCGTTATTAGTATTCAAGTACCCTTCGCTTACACCAACCCCTCCAATATATAATTGACCTATTTCATCTTCATTAGTTTGTTTGAGCTCATCGTTAAGGATGTAGCAATAGATATTTTTTAATGGTTTGCCAATATTTATATTGTCATCGTGTATAAATGCTGCAGTTGCATAAATGGTAGTTTCCGTAGGCCCATATAAATTCCAATATCCATTTGTAGTTATTGATAATAAATATTGATGTAATTGCTTACTATATAACTCGCCAGTTATACACAACTTAGGCTCATAATTAGGCGACCATTTTTGATGACGTAGCATATCATAAAATACCGGTGTCGCTTGAATTAGTGAGGGCTGAAATAAATCAATATAATTTAATAGTTTTTTACTATCTACAACCGTATCTCTGTCAACAATAATTACAGTCTGGCCAAAAAGAAGTGGCATCAGATATTCCGCAATTGAAACATCAAAGTTTATTGAGGTATGGAATAAACTTGAATCATTTTTAGTTAAATTTAATCTTTCATAGAGTGACTCACAAAGATTGCATAATGATTGTTGAGTAATTCTCACTCCTTTGGGTGTACCAGTTGTACCTGAAGTAAAAATAATATAAGCAATTTGCTCAGGATAAGTGATTTTGTTAATAGTTTTTATAGAACTGACTACTTTATATTCATGGTAAGATAAAATCATTTTAGTTGGAATAGCTGATACTTCTATGGGTAATATTTTATCTTTATAAAAAAAATATTCAATTTTCGTGCTCTGAATAATGGCTTTGATTTTATTAATTGGAGTTTTAATATCAATAGGAATATATGTAATGCCTAAAATTAGCAACGCATACACTAGACAAACCAATTCTATAGATGGTTCCATATAAATAACAACAATATTACCAGGATTTAATGAGTAGTTATCAGTTAATATCGCCATCATAGTATTTACGATTTCACGAAACTCAGCATAGGTAATTGCAACATCATTATTTATTATAGCAATTTTATTACTATCATTATTTGATAGATAATAGTCTTTTATTGTTTTATTATTTTGATAGGATTTATTTTTTAAGGTTATTGATTGATTTAACTTTTGGTTAATATCATTTACTCTTACATTTTCAATAGTTATTAAGTTAATTAAATTGATATAGTCGATTAAATATTTTTGGATTGACTGCTTAGTAAACAAATTGGTCATATATTCAAAACCAATATACACTTTATTTTTATGTTCGTTAATAACAAAAGTTAAGTCATATTTAGCTGATTTATGTAATATTTTATAATCTATACAATTTAAATTGTATTTTTTTAATAACATCTCACATACACTTTTCCTATAAATATACATAGTACTATATAATGGTTGTAATGGACTTTTGTCGTATTGACCATATTTTATTAACTTTTCAATATGGATGTTTGAGTTATCGATAGCTTCCAAATAATTAAATTGTACGCTTTGAATAAACTCTTTAATTAACATGGATTCTTTTATATCAAAAGAAATTGGCAACGGTTTAAAAAATGGACCAATGAGTTCGTTAAGTTCAATATGCTTTCTTAATGGAGCCACTATTCCTATATTAAATTTAAAACAGTTAGATATTAAATGTTGCAATAAAGCAAAAACAGACAGATGAAAAGCAAAGTTTGAAATATTATTTTCTTTACAATATTTATTTATTTTATCGATTAAAAGATTACTTAGCTCTTTTTCAAAA
>CAYGUK010000195.1:0-947 GCA_964352985.1 uncultured Legionellales bacterium | reverse complement strand
GCGTTAAGTCAGTGTATTTTTCATCATATAATTTTACTATACTAAACTTTTGGCTTAATTTATTTTGCCAAAATTTTTCGATATTTATGTTACTTTTAGTATATAAATCATTATTAAAGTTAATTGACTGGTAATTAGTTTCTATAACTTCAATATCCTCTTTATGATTAGCATAAAAATGAAATAGTTTATCTAACAAAATAGTTATGCTGTCTTCGTCAAAAAATGAATGATGAGCTATTATAAGCAATATATCAAAAGAATCAGTAACTAATAAATTAGCAATTAATACATGTTTTTTAATATCAATTGATATTGAAATGTTTTTTGTTATATATTTATCAAGCCAATTTTTATTATTGAACGAAGCATGATTAATAATATTTAATTTTATTAACTGTTCTTCACTGATCAAATAATCATTTTGTGTGAAATATCTTGCTCTTAACAATGGTTCTTGCCGTGCTAATTTGTTCCAAGCATTAGTAATAACTTCAAAATCTAATTTAGTATCGAACTTTATTGCAACTGCAATGTTGTAAATACCATCAATATTTGCGATTGCCTCTGCTCTTAATATTTGCTTTTGTATATCGGTAAAGGCTTGTATTGCCCCGTTAGTATTACTGGAAACATTTTGTGTGACAACCTGATTACCAAGTGTCGTCAATTCATAATTTTTAGATAACACTAAAGATTTAAGTAAAAATATGCTACTATTTTTATAAATTTCTTGAATCGTTATTTGACAATGCAGATCTTCTTCTATTTTATTTTTAAGCTTAAGAGCAAGCAGTGAAGTACCACCTAAAATAAAAAAGCTATCGTTTAGTGTTATTGCTGTTATATTTAAAACAGTTGAAAAAATTTTGTGTAAACGTATCTCTAAATCTCAAATTTTCGGCGAACATGTGCGTGGCAATAGCTAGGATCCACATTAGGATCGC
>CAYGUK010000194.1:3576-3869 GCA_964352985.1 uncultured Legionellales bacterium | reverse complement strand
TTTTTCTTTTTCGCTTTTCATCGATGTTTTTTGTATGGGTTTAGCGAATATTTACGAAGAAGAAAGGTAACTTATTGATATTATCATATATAATTTCAATTTATGGTAATTTTCAAATTTATGGCCCGATGTTGCTATATTAATTTTTCTTCCTATGCTATTTTTGACCCTCAGCAAATCAAGGAATAATTAGCAATGAAACGATTGAATAATAAAGCAGTTGTTTCTAAACTTGCAGAAAATTTTGCAAGTGATTTGGCAGAGAGATCAATTCGAGTTAATGCACTTTCTCC
>CAYGUK010000194.1:0-3566 GCA_964352985.1 uncultured Legionellales bacterium | reverse complement strand
CTATATCGAAACACCTATTTTCGATTCTGTGCTACAAAAAGATCCTGATTATTTAAAAATTAGAGCAAACTACGTGCCATTAAAACGAATTGGCAAGCCACAAGATGTCGCTCATGCCGCAGTATTTTTAGCAAGTGATGCTGCATCTTATATCACCGGCACGGATTTATTAATTGATGGTGGATTACATTGCGCCTATCGGGTAAAAGCGCATTTGTAATCGAAAATATTTTAATAACTTTTAAATGGAGATTAAAAATGAAAAAGAGAACAGTAATACAAGTACTATTCACCAGTGCAATCTTTTCTTTGCCTATGTTTGCGGCAAGCGCCAATTTTTGCCCTCAACAAATTACTTGTAATGTTACAATCATTAAGGATCATAATAGTGCTAATTGTCCAGTTTTACCGGGCAGTTGGAGTATTTCGGCAGTAATGACTTCTGGTTCTATATTTAATCCCGGTTCTTATCAATTTAGTTTTTCACAAGCACAATCTTTTCCAAGCACTAGCACAAGTTCAAATTGCACTTATATTACTAAATCAAAAGATACCACAGCTGAAATTGCTTTGACGATTAGTAGTCCTAGCTGGATTGCAACTACCACGATTGCCAATAAGTGGCAAAATGGTATCCAAGTTGAAAAATATTGTTTTCATGATGGTATGTGGTACGATAAAATTAATAATGCTTCTGCCTGCCCATTTGTAACTCGGCAATAAAAGCAATAATTAATTAATCCAAAACAATCTATAAGGTGTTATTTAAAGCTAACACTAAAGCTATTATTACTTGCTTAATTTTCTATTACTGCCAGTTTTCAATGAGCTTAATTAAGCGTTTAGTTTAAACGTTAAAATCGCGCAACATTGAAGATTTTTTTATTCTTACTAATGCATTGGCATATAAGGATGAGGAGTGTCCAAATTATAACGATTCTCAATAACCATTGCTTCTGTAGCAACATCATCCAGTTCATAATACTGTGAAAGTCTATTGACGACTCTTTTTAGGGCTTCTCTGTGTTCATTTGTTATGGACTGACTTTCTGAGTTATTTAGGAAGTCATTAATTATACCAGCTAATTGCTTTTCACAAGAACCTGGTTCAAATCCACGTGATACTGAAAATTGAACTGTGATCTCTCTTTTTTTTATTAAATCATTGATCTGAGGTGGATTACAGTCTCTGTTTAGTGATTGATTTATACTATGTATATGTGACCGGCTTAAACCAGTAACACTACGAAAAGTTAACAAATCAACTTTTTTATCAACTTTTTCACCATGTCTTGCCTTATATAAATTATCAGCAAAATTAGTAAGTTGATCAACAATACTTTGATCAGTTAAATCCGTACGATGTAGAAAACCTTTTAACATTCTGGTTTCATCTGCTTTAAAATTTGCTAGTACTAAATTTTGGCCTGTTCCATGATATGTGGTTGATAACGGTTTATTTCTTTTTTTAAAAAGACCTGCAATCAATGCTGCAATTTTGTTAGGTTTATAATGAAATTCATCTAGAATTTTCTTCTTTAAAGCAAGCATGAATTCACCTCTTTTTTTTATTAATTAAGCCGATTTATAGTTTGACGAGTATAGATAGTAAAAGGTGAAAAGAATACCACTGATTTGTTTATTGCTGGTAAATTATTTTTTTAGCCTTGCAAGGATAACATTTTATTACTGAAGTCTGAGGGGCATATAGCAATGCTACTTGAAAATGGGAAAAATAAGTTCTAAGTCATTGCGAGCATCGCTGCGCAATCCATGCGATTTACAGATAGATCGCATGGATTGCGCAGCGATGCTCGCAATGACGTTGGCGGTAGATTTGTCCCACTTCTTAGTGGCTACGCTATATAACAATGCCACTTTTACTGAGATCCCGGATATTATTGTGAACTCCGTTCCCGAGCGTAGAATTTATCGAACCATTAGTTGAACAAGGAAGTCTACCTTCTAATGATTGCGAAGACTTATTAAATAAATTTGAGGAAAAGGGGATAGACTTAAACCAAGTTCTAGAAGAAGATCCCATGATTGAAATTGCCCATCCAAAATTTCGGGATGAATTAGTCGAACAAGCTAAAGCATTACACTATATTTGAAGGTTTAGTCTATTTGTTAATTGGTATCGTGTTCTTTGTTGCATTCCATTTTGTGTTACTCATGGTCAGCAAACATGATCCACAACTTGCCATTGTCTTCAAACGCAGCACTCGCTATTTATTCCAAGACTTTTATCCAGCAATAAGCCATCCGCAGGTTGTGGATGTGAGAACGATTAAATCGGTGTAATTGTTTTATGTTTAGAGCATATCATTTGTAATCGAGCTATAAGGGGTACTATATTTGTTACTTGATGAATTATCACTTTCTTCGTCATGTTTTTTGTGATCATACCTCTGTCTTTGTTTTATTTGTTTAGCTAATGTTGCAATTTGTCTCATTTCAGGTAATTGATGATAAACAGTTTGCAACATCTCTTTTACCTCAATAGAAACGCCATCTGAAAATTTCCAAAGCCTTTCAATTGAATCACGATTTTCTTTTGCATTACTATGATACATAGTGACTAAAGGAGCACATACTTGCAAGACACAAGATTGATCTGCGTCGGACAATCTTAATTGCCCCTTGTTTCTATCATAATTTTCTGCAAGGTATTTACCTAACGTTTTAATTCCTTCACGGGAATGTTCTCGACTAACTTCACTATCTTGAAATGAAGTTGGATCATTTTGGCCTGTTTGTTGAGCATAACTATTTACTAAAGTCGTTAATGTGCTGAGTAGAATTCCTAAATTAGATTCCCTATCACCATTTTTCTTTTGTAACTCTTCCAATTTTTCAATAATGGTTTGTTTACAGGTTGTAGTATTATTTCTTATATCAATATTTGAATATATTATGGCGAGTGCTTTCAAAGCGGTATTATCTTTTAGTTGGTCGACTGTTTTTGATGTGAATAGAGTAGAACGACCATCTAGATATTGACTTACAGCAATAAATGCTTCGATATGAATTTTCATTGATTATCCTTATTATTATTTGCAATATCTATTTTATACAATGCAAGTAAAAATGAAAACTAAAATAGTGTAAAATCAACTGTTCGGTACTAGCATATTTTAACAATTATTATCCAGTATTTTGAAATGCTATCAAAATTGACAGTTTCATGTCCTAAACTTAATGTTAATCTAAGTTAATTTTTTTTAATAAATAGATGCCATGCTCTTCAAACCAGAACATACCAAAAACCCCAACAAAAAAAACCATTGGCAAGCATCATCGTCGCCGAGGGGTTAATGACTTGCTTTGCTATTTAATCATGCTCGATGATGCAACGGTGTTGCACAAAGATGGTGCGATATCACGGCATTATCTTTATTTAGCACCGGATTTGGATTCATCAACGGCTAATCATTTGGATTTAAATAGTGATACCCGGGCAAATGCGTTGGGTTATCTTGACGATGGCTGGTTGCTCGAGACCAATGTCTAAAGTGACCCCCATGTCTAGACCACGATATTAAAAAATTAAGAGAGTTTTTCTA
>CAYGUK010000193.1:0-4051 GCA_964352985.1 uncultured Legionellales bacterium | reverse complement strand
ATTCCTCGAATTCTTTCCTGATGCTAGTGCGAATGTGCAAAATGGTCGAATCGTCCTTCTTATTAATCATGAGCCTCGCTATCAATTAATCTTTAACAAAGCAACGTGCATAAGAAAAGAAAAAATATAAAGAATATCCCCCATAAGAAGCTTGAAAATATTAAATAACTCATTGATTAAATGAAAGCACGGGATATTTATAGAACGAATGTTATTTTTCATAGTCTATAATAGATAATGAGATACTGTTTGAAAAGAGCAAAGACATGTTAAAGCTTTATCGTGGGTATACCTTATTGGAGGCCATCACTACAGTTGTGATTGCTGGCATTTTAATGGCGCTTGCTACCCCCGCATTACGTTCCGTTTTACAAAATAATCGAGCTTATACTCTGTCAAAAGAATTTATTACGATGTTAAGCTATGCTCGAAGTGAAGCAATAAAACGAGGGGTGGCAGTCTCTATTTGTGCGGCGAGTGATAATACTTTATCGGCTTGTGAAACTGGAGCAAGTTATATTAATGACGCTAGTTGGGGTAATGGTTGGCTTGTTTTTGTTGATGCAGATGGCGATGGTGATTTGGCTGCAAATGGCGACATTTTACGTGTACATTCTCAATTACCTGACGCCAATATGGTTAATTCGGTTGAACGCCGTATAACTTATGGTGGTAGTGGTTTTCCAATTTCCGATACGGGAAACTTCACCTTTTTAACTAACGGCTGCACCGGAACGAATGCCAAATTGGTGACAATTAATCCCGCAGGCAGAGCTACTATTGAAGATATCGCTTGTCCCTAAACTTAGTTTTTGACTTTCTGAAAATCTACAAACGCAATATTAGGTCGCAAAAATTCAGCAGCGAAAAGCCCCAATAAGCATGATATACAAACAATCAATGCTGTTAAATTAATTGGTGGGGGTATTTCTGCTAAAATACTTAGACTAACTAAGCTATAACATAAATGTCAGCCATGATCTTGTTAATTTGTATCTGAGAAGTGATAGATTAACAGCTAGCCAAGTGTGGAAATCAGTTAAACATGATATAGAGCCTAGTGAAAATGGTTTTATTGTTTTTGACGCTACAGTATTAGACAAGAGTCATTCTCGACACATCGACTCTGTTCGTTGGCAATATAGTGGAAATGCGCATGATATAATCCGTGGCATAGGGATGGTAAATTGTATTTATGTTAATCCTGAAACAGAACAATTTTGGGTGATCGATTATCGCATTTTTGACCCCGACAAAGATGGTAAAAACAAGATAACCCACGTTCAAGAAATGCTGAATAATCTCGTTTATAATAAGGAATTAGCTTTTAAAACCGTATTAATGGATAGTTGGTATTCCACCTATAAATTAATGCTATTCATTCATCATTTAGGCAAAATATTTTATTGTCCAATCAAAAAAAATAGAACCGTACGATTAGCAAATAGCAGTGAACCCTACAAAAAAATAACCGATATTACTTGGGATGATCTCCAGTTAGTTCAAGGGCAATTAATTCAAATTAAAGGTATGCCATCAGAAATTCCTGTGAAAGTATTTTCTGTCTCGATATCAACCAATCGAACCGATTATGTTGTCACAAACGATCTTGAACAATGTTGCGCTGATGATACAAAAAAGATTTGTGCCATCAGATGGTATGTTGAACAATTTCACAGAGAATTAAAGCAATTAACGAGTGTTGAAAAGTGTCAAAGCAGAAAGCAAAGAATTCAACGAAATCATATTGCTTGTGCAGTTCAAGTTTGGATTTTCTTAAAGCGAATGGCATATAAAACAGGCCAAACTGTTTATGAGATTAAAAAAAATTTAATGGCAGATTATTTAACAAATGCTCTTGTTAATCCATCATTCAAATGGAAATAGCTACAATCACTATAATAATGGATTTACTGATATCTATATTGCGATTCATGTAAATGTTATTTAGAGATATGATATATTATTCTTTATTAAATCTTTTTTTGTCATTCGTTAATTTCAAAATATGTTTATTTTCAGTTGCTTGACATGTTTTTTTTTATTCGAGAAGAGTGGTTTTTTTTCCAGGAAGACATGTCTCCAGCTTGCGAAATTAAGATTTATCAACTAATCTTTAATTAACGATTACAATGCGCAATTTAATAGATATAATAGAATAATGCCCATTCTATTTTACTCATTAATTAGGATTTATATTCTTTTATGGAACAACTGTGTTTAACTGCGCATGTTTTATAAAGGTATTTTGAAGTGCTGGTAAAAAAATTTGAGTGTATTACTTTTATAGTAATAATCCTAGGTGTTTTATTTTTAATCCCAAACCGAATCATAGCTGGTCCGTTAAATATAGCTGATAGTCCGCTATATTTAAGCGAAACGGCACCGCCCTTGATGATGATTATTTTAGGACGTGGCCATAAATTATGGTACGAAGCCTATAATGATGCGACTGACATCAATGGTGATGGTGTTATCGATTTGGACTATAAACCTCTAGAAATCGATTATGAAGGCTATTTCGATTCCTTTAAATGTTATCGATATTCCACTAGTAATCCGCCTCGTTTCGAGCCAGTTGGTACAACACAAGATAAAAAATGTTTGGGACAATTTGATAATGCTTTTAGTGGTGATTGGTTAAATTACGTCACCACATCTCGCATGGATATTTTACGTAAAGTACTCTATGGCGGATATCGTGTTGTTGATACCAATAATGAAACAATTTTACAAGGAGCGTATATCCCTCAAGATGCTCATACATGGGGTAAAGAATATAAGGATGTTGCTACTAATGGTTATGATATAGCAGAATATACACCGTATACTGCTATAACTAGCACCGTTGTTCAACAATGCGGTTGGGTTTATCGGGGTTGGTGGACTGGTTGGGTTTATGAATGTCAAAATGTCACTCAGCCCGGCCAAAGACATTTATTTGCGATCACAATGCCTATTTCTTCTGGTTATTCAAACACCGACACTCGAGTGATGTTACGCCATACGACATCTCGGAACAAACGTATTTGGGATTGGATAGCGCAAGAAGCCCCTGTTGCGGGAAATCAGTATGACGACGGATCAGGTCTGACCAGTATAGAGGAATTTTGGTTGAGAGTGAGTGTGTGTAAATCTGCTTTTCCAGAACCCAACTGTATTACCTATCCAAATGGAAACAAAAAGCCAACTGGGATCCTGCATAATTATGGTGATGGCGATAAAATGCGTTTTGGTTTAATGACAGGTTCTTATACAAAAAATTTATCTGGGGGTGTGTTACGTCGTAACATTGCTCAGTTTGTCAATGATACTAATCCAAATGATGGTGAAGTTAACCCGACTACGGGCATATATAACAACACTGTGGGTATTGTAAAAAATATTGATCGTTTGCAAATTGTTGATTTTGGTCGCTTTGGTAGCAGTTACGAATATAACGAATCCACTTGTGGTTTTATCTCAAATCAATCATTACCTGAAGGTCGTTGTGTATCTTGGGGTAATCCCATAGCGGAAATGATGTTTGAGACATTGCGCTATTATAATGGCCAACAACAACCGACATCAGAATTTAATTATTCGAGTGGAAGTACCCGTGATAGTCAATTAGGCTTATCTAAAGTGTCGTGGGTCAATCCTTATCATCCCTCTCAAAATGAAAGTTGTGCTAAGCCGAATGTCTTAGTCATTAGTGATATTTATCCGAATTACGACAGTGATCAATTGCCAGGTAGTTATTTTGGAAACGTTTCAACGAGTTTACCGGGATTAAATGTCAACCAAATTGGCCAGCAAATTTGGAATCATGAATTTGGTGTAACGAAAAGTGTCATGATTGGTCAATCTGGAAATTCAGCTGATAATACACCTCGCGCTAAAAACGTTAATTCTTTTGGTAATATTCGGGGTATTTCACCTGGTGAACCGTCAAAAAAAGGGTCATATTATTCAGCATCCGTTGCGCATTATGGCAAAACAACTGATATCTCATCTGCCGAAGGCGAACAAAATGTTTCGACTTACACCTTATCTTTTCCTCATCCTATTG
>CAYGUK010000192.1:0-4065 GCA_964352985.1 uncultured Legionellales bacterium | reverse complement strand
ATTTATTATAACGTTTTGTATAGTCTTTGTTTACAAACATTACGACTTAAGTTAGTGTCGCCAATATTAATTTATCTTTCAAATGAAATGTCAAATATGCGTAAATATTTCCGATATCAATTACTAATATTTTCTTTATTTATAGTTGGTGTTATTCAGAGTAGTCCGAAAATACTGCAGATCCCTTTAGGTACTAATAAAATAAATTTAAACCCTTCATATGCTTTAGACATTTCTAGTTTATTTATCTCCAGACAAATTAATTGTCAACTTATAAGAAACGTTGGAGGAAAGTACAAACTAGAAGCTGCAAAAAAAATACAATATTTATCACCATTGAAATTAGAAATTACGCTAAATAAAATTATAAAATTTTCAGATGGCTCTAACGTAACATCTTCTGATGTCTTAGCGAGTTTTAACTATATTAAAAAGAGACGAATTGTTTATAGGAATATATTTTCTTGGATAAATAGTATTAAAATTGTGGACAAAAATACGTTCCTTATTGAATTATCTAAACCTGTACCACAAATTTTGAATGTTCTTTCTGCACCAGATTACGCTATTTTCAAAAGTTCATTTATCAAACAAGCCATAAAAAATAATAATTTATGGCAATTCCCTATTGGTTGCGGAGGTTATAAAATAAACAAGTATAGTAATGATAAAGTATTTCTTATTCCTCTGAAAAAAGGAATGCCCATTGAATTTGATTTAATACATAAAAATCAAATTAATGCTAAAGATGCAAGTAAATATGATCTCATAACATTAAAAGTAGTAGGAAATAAAAAAAATCTTACTATGTTTGATAACATTGAAATTTTTGATCCTTCCCAAGTTTATATTGGTATAAATGCAACAAAAACTTATTGGAATAATATAAGAAATCGTTGTAATTTCTTGGCAAAAGTAGACTCGAAAAATATTAGTAAATTATACAAAGGGAATGCATTTATAGCTAATGATTTTCTACCTCAAGGAGCGCTTGGTTACAATCAAAATTACAATTTTTATAACATGCTTGTGAATAATAGCAAAAATTATAACGCGAAAAATTTAAAGCATATTTGTTTGGCTTACACAACAATTAGCATTCCACATGAATTAGTGCCTGGTTATATCTCTACAATTAAATCGATAGTACCGAAAATAGATATTTTTCCCATATCTAAAGCGAGTAAATTTGCAGAAATATTTTTGCATAAAAAATGTGATGTTATCTTTTTTAGTATAAAATCAAATTATTTTGATGGATATGAATATTTAGACATTTTTGCTGATAAATATGCAAATTTTACTGGAATTAATGATACTAGTTTATTAAATTCAATAAAAAACAGTCAAAATATTTCTGATCTTGATTTAAGAGTAAAAAAATACCGTGAAATCATCAATGAGATTGAAAAAAAATGTTACATATTACCATTAGTCACTATTCCAATGCGAGATGTATATATCAAGAAATCATTATCTGCTCCAGGTTTAGGTGTAGGTCCTTACAATGAATATTACCTAGGAAACATTGAATTAAAAGACATGCAATAATCTATTTTCAAATTATTGAACTACAAAAATTCCTAATATCTGCTAACATTTCATCTGATACATCTGCCATCATTGAGTGCCCCGATTCATAAAGAATTAGATTAGAATTATTTATTTTTTCTGACATAATTTCTGAATATTTGGGATCAATTATCCAATCTTTGTTACCAGCAAGTATTAGACTTGGACATAAAATATTATTTAAACCGTCTGTAAAATCAAACCTCCAAAAATCATTAGAAAATGCAGCATTAAAAGGCTCAATATCCCCTATTTTCTTTTTCGGTAATTTCTTTGGCGGGTTGACAGAATAAAGAGACCCCATCATCTCGAAATATTCATAAAAAGAATTTTTGTTTGTAAACTTGCCTGTCCATAAATATTTATTAGCATATTTAATCTGTTCTTCTGTCCCTCTTTTTAGTAAATTATCTTTAGCTGTATTAAGAAATTGATACGTTGGTGTTCCTGCAATAGAAACAAGGCCTGATAAATGTTTGGAATATTTTACTGCATAACCAATTGCAACCATTGCACCATAAGACAGTCCGAGTAGAAAAAAATTATTTAGTCCTAAATGTACTCGCAAAGCTTCAATATCAGTAACACTTTCAAATATGCTCAAAGACGTACTATCGAATCCTAATGATTTGCCGCTACCACGCTGATCAAAGAAAAGCATTCGGTAAGTATCATTCAATTTACTAAACATTGGCTTATAATGTGTCAAATCTACTCCAGGCCCACCAGGGACAAGCATTAGAATAGGCCTTTTATCTTCTGAAGAATTCTTATCATCCAACTCATAATAAATTTTACCCTCATTTAGTTCGCAATACATTTAGCTCCTCTTCTACATTTTTATTAAATGAAATTTATTTAGCGCTTCCATCTAATATTTCTTTTTATAATTTTTGCTGGATTACCTGCAACTATACAATTTGGCGGCACATCTCTAGTGACACATGCCCCAGCTGCAACTATTGCCCCACTTCCAATACTTACTCCTTTTAAGATAATTGCTTTTGCTGCAATCCAAACGTCATTTTTTATATTAATTTCTTTACTATTTCCACCAAATAAAATTTCATTTGGTTCTTCATCAATATCATGAATCTGATGACCATCATAATCCATGATCATTACATTATTAGCAATTAAAACATTGTTTCCTATTTTTACTCCAACGACACTACTAATAAAGATGTTTTGATTGATTTGAACATCAGAACCTATATATATTTTAGCATTAGGCCCAGCACCAATATAGCTACCTTTGAGTATACAAGTATTTTCACCCAGTGATAAAGTTGCATTTTCACCGAGCCTAATTCTCGTCATCATATGAGAAGTGGGATTCATTTGAGTACTATTAGGTCTTATTCCTATACAGCTCGCTTTTGGAAACATTTGGCAACATAAATCTATTATCTCTGGATTGTGTATCTCTTTGCTTAGAATGATCTTTGATTTTTTTTTTAGATTAAAATCTACTTGATTACCAATAAGCAAAGGCCTCTTAGAACCAGATTCATAGTAAATATTTCTAAATAAAATGTTCATCTTTCCACGAAATAATGAAACTAAACTTGAGAATCCATTAGAAATCATTGCTAAATTAATACCCTCTTAAGCTTACTACTTAATTTCTTAACATCAAAAAAGTTTAACATCGTATAAACAAAGGTAAAAGCAAAAGTTAAAAAACCAAACCCAAGTGGTGTTATCCTATAAAAGAGAATACACATTTCAGTCCCGCCAACTAAAATTAACATTTCAGATGATAAAAAATTTTTTGTTACTAAATGGTTTTTTTTCATTGCTCTTAATGGAATAGTTAACCCATTACCCACTTGGCCAATTAGAGTCGCAATTAAAAATATATATAAATATGGGATCTGATCTGGTGGTGGTGTTATCTGGTATATCGCATGATAAATTGGAAGAATGAAAATTACTCCGGTTATTAAAAGCAGACTAGTGGGAAGTAAACCTGTATAGAAAAATATAGACCACCAAGTAATTGGTGAATCATCATTTGCAGAATAAGTTTGAGAAGCTTCACGAATTCCAACTTGCATTGCTCCAATAAATGGCATACAGAGAATATAAGATAATTGTAAAATAAGTTGATATGTAACAAGGAAATCTGATGAACTATTAAAGTAAACAAATTGTAGAGCAAGAATAAATGGAGTGACTCCCCTGATCAAATAAACACCTAGTTCACTCCACCAAACTTTCATAATGCTAGAAATTGAATATCCACTCCACCCATTAATTTTTTTCAAAATAAATACAAGAGCTAATACAATTGCACAAAAGAATAATCCAGTTGTTGAAAATCCAACAAACAACATAGGATGATAGAGTGCGTTTATACTCTTTGTATGTTGATAAATATTGTAAACAGCATATCTGTCAAGAAAGATATTCAAAATTACTAAAAGTAATGCAATAAACATACTAATATTTTGTTTTTTAGATGCAACTAATACTCCATCAACCGTACAG
>CAYGUK010000191.1:0-4202 GCA_964352985.1 uncultured Legionellales bacterium | reverse complement strand
AAGATGAGACCATGTTCCTGTCACGCCGGGGGTCGCGGGTTCGAGTCCCGTCCGCTCCGCCAAGTTCTTGATTCTTAAAGAGAAAATCCACTAAATTTGCGGTCAAATTTTGACCTGTGAAATATTCTGAATTTTGTGAAATATTTTTAGAAAGAGCCAACGGTTTGACCTTATTGAAACCATTTATATAGTGAGCAGTCATTTTTTGAGTAGTATGACCCAGCAGCTTGCGTGCATACTCAATCCCGCCAATTTCCTCTGCATCGGTTGCTGCTTTATGCCTTAAATCGTGAAATCGAATTCTTTTAGAAATCTTCTTTTCCGCTAGAAGGGTATCGAGATATCTTCTCCATAAGGTTTTTATACCATCTTGATGATAGGGTTTGTTTAATCTATTGATAAAAATAAAATCAACATCTTTCACTTGCTTGATGTTAGATTTTATATATTCGTAAATTTTTTTTAGTTCATCATTCCAAAGATATAATTGTTTTATTTTAGTTTTGTTTTGAATTATTTTTAAGCCTTGTTCACTAAAATCAGAATATTTTAATTTGAGTATATCCCCTCGTCGTGAAGACGTAATATAGCTTAAAACCAGTAGGGCATAAAGTAATGGCGGTGCTTGATCAATTATGGTCTCAAAATCTTTTTGGCTAATTTCCCTATCAACTTTCGTCACCTCATTATTTTCAATATTTAGACAAGGATTATCATTTATTAAACCCCATTTGATTGCTTTTGAATAAGCTAGAAGTAGCATTCCTTTTTCTTTATTAGCTCTTATTGGCGCACCTTGTTGAGCTCTAAAATCCATATAGTCATAAATATCAATCTTTCGAACATCCTCTATAAGCATTTCTCCGAAATATGCTCTTAGAGGTTTAGCTTGTTCAATTCGATCCTGATAAGTTCTCGGTGCTTTCTTAGATGCTACATTAACTAAGTAGCGTGAAATTAAATCATTAACCGTAGAAGTGTTATTTGTAGGATCTAACATTTTACCATATTTCATTAATGCTTCAGTTAAAGACTTTCCTAAATTAATTCTTTTATTAGTTTTTTGAATATAGTAATAAGCGCCATGATGTAAATAAACTCGTGGCGGCAAATGCCTATTAGATTTTCTCTTTCTTCCCATAATTATTTTTTACCATTTTTCTTATAGTCCATTAATGCTGCTCGATTAGGACGAGTTTGCCGTGAAATTTTTTCCTTAGATCCCAAAACTTGGCAAATATGATCGCGTAACACCTTTGGGCAACAATCAGATGAAACAATAAATTTGAAGCCCTGTTGGCTTAGCCAGGAAATTTGTTTACCGGGATACTTATATCCAGTTAGCTCCACGATTTCATTCTTAGTTAAAAATATAGACATTATAACTCCTTATTCATAAGCTGAAATCCAGTTAAGTGAGGTGGGATTAAATGTATCATAATAGAAACAACTAGTAAAATACATTACGTACTAATTGTACAAAATGTACTGCCTAATTGCAACTATATTTCCTTTGAATAGAAGCTTAGTAAGTGTCTAATAAGTATTAAATTTATTATCATACCAGCGATAAGCAAACCCGTGGCATTCGTGTAGCCGATACTTGGAAGAGATAAATTGTTTCTAGATATATCTAATATCATCCCGAACAGAGGTTGGAAAAATGTACCGCTTAGCATCACTAATATAGAGGCGAAGGCTTGAGAGCTCGCCGCAATTTCAATTGGGTTGGATTTTAATATCAGGGTGTAACCTAAAACTTGTAGCGCAGAGATAAATCCGAGGATAAGAAATAATGAGGCTACTATAAAAACAATATTATTTATCATCATTGAATAGTTTAATTGCAAGATAATTATGATCATCAAGATGGAACCAAATAAAAAATTCAATTTAATACTTTTAAATGTTTTTATAATGAGAGGAATGATAACTAATCCAATCATCATACCAATGAATAGAATGCTCGTAATCAATGACGCAACTGTTTGTGTCATGTGCATGTGAAAATGAAGATAATTAATTCCCCAATCAGATCCAAAAATAGACATTGGCATATCAAAAAACACCATAATTAAACCTATTATCCAATTCTGTTTGTTTTTATATAAGATCTTTAAATGATCTAATTTAATAGTTTGTTTAGCGGTAGTATTTATTTGCATTTTTTTATAGCTTATTAATAATATTATCAAGCCAAAGAGTGCCAGCAGTTTTACTGTTAAACTCCAACCATATTTATCAGTTAGTAAAGAGCAGGGGAGTTGTGACATAACACCACCTAGCATGCCAATCAAAATGATTAATCCACAATAAAAAGCAACTTTGTCTTTTTGAATATAAAGACTCACAATCTTCATTGGCACTGTATAACAAAAAGTACTGCTAATTCCTAAGCAAAAGACGATTAATATTGAAAGGTAATAGTAGTTAGATATTGAAAATAAAATCGTAAATAATATTGAGCTAGAAAAAGCAATTAATAAACATTTTCTCGGTGAGTATTTATCAACAATAATTCCTGCTGGTAATAAAAATAATATGTTTGCTAAATAATAAGACGCACTCAATAAACCAAATTGTTTAGAACTAAGGCTCAGGTCATGAATATATTGCAAATTGATTGCGTTAAATATATTCATGACGATTGCCGTATAGAGAAAAAACAAACTTGCTGAAATAATCAGTGTTGTTTTATTGGGGACAGAGTTGCCAGCTTTGATTCTATTTTCCATATTCAATCCATGAATGTCTGTTGGTTAATCTAGCATTGATAAATAACAATAAAATCTTAATATTTTTGTAAAATTCTCAGGTGCTAGTTTTCTTACAATTCCTTTTAATACTCGTGTAATTGCTATTTCTTCAATTTTGCTATGAGTTGCAATTTCTCTTACATTCAAGTGATAGTTTTCAATCAAGGTGAGAATTAATTTGCAATCAGCGCTTAATTCTGTCTTCGCTCTGGGATGAAAAAAGGATAAAAGTTTAACTGGTAGATCATTATTATTTAATATAATTCTTTTTTTAGGATTATAAGTTTCCATAATTTGTCACCCTGAAAATGTTATCTTGCTGCGATAGTCATCATAGTTGTTATGAAATTAAGATGTTATACGCGTTGTTCATCCGCGTAAGTTTTACCTGGTATATAAGGTGATAGTTGACAAATTATGGTATGCACGGTACTATAAAAAAGTACATGGAGTTAATTTGAAAAGAAAGACGTGAAATGGAATTTCCAGAGTCCCATAAAATAACATTCCACTCCTGTCATGAAATCCAGCAAATATGTAAGCAGTTTTTTGAAGAAACTGGTTTATCTTATTTTAATTTTGTTCGGGCATATGATGATGGAAGTCGAATTTGTTTAGCCAATAATTTAGGTTGGATGCGTTTTGTCTTTCACAATCATCAAAAATGTGAATTCGCTTTTGAAGAAACAGACACTTATATCGTTGATAATTTTATTGTGTGGGATAATATTCCAGGATTAAGAGATGATCGCTTAATTAAAATAGCCCGAGAGCAATATAATATCGATCATGGATTAACTATTGTTCTTAAATATAGTCACTACGCCGAATTTTATTATTTTGCTACACATCCTGATAATATAGAAGTTAACAATTTTTACGTTAACAATTTAGATATTTTAAAATCATTTATTCAATATTTTAAAGATAAAGCTTATCATATTATCCAACAAGCCGATGAAGAAAGAATTGAGTTTGAAGGCCATTCATTTTTTTGGTTAGATGATAATAATCAGAAAAACAAAAAAAGACGTAGCGAAATTTTACGCACGATACCCACAGGCCGTTATTTCTTGAGTAATGAATTATACAATGTTTACTTCACTCAACGTGAAGCACAATGCGTTCATTATCTTGCATGTGGTAAACGCCCCAAAGATATTGCAAGAATTTTAAGAATATCTCATCGTACTGTTGAAGGTCACATCAATAATGTGAAAAACAAATTAAACTGCAATTGCCAAGGCGAGATTTTAAAAATTGCTAAGGCTAATGGATTTGAACAGATACAGGTTTCTATTAGGGCTATGGAGGAATGTATTGAATGTTAATCTGTGATAGGTAAGTTGTATAGTAATTTCTGAAGTTGAATTATGTTTGAATTGGAAGTACGGAATCTGTCAATCACAATGAGACACCTTGCTTAAAAAATTAATATTCAAATCA
>CAYGUK010000190.1:0-4208 GCA_964352985.1 uncultured Legionellales bacterium | reverse complement strand
AAAATTTTTTAATTGTCTTTAATCTGCGACTTTAATAAAGATTCAAGCTTCTATAATTAGCATAATAATTTTTCAATAACGTAAAAAATGGATTTAACTATGGAAAGCGCTGTTAAGTTGCAACACGAGTTAGCTACGAAACATCCTTATCAAAGAAGAGATAATACACATCAAGTTACATCAACTGAAGATCAGATTGCCGAAATTCATGAAAGTAGGCAACAAGAGCTTGCTTTAGCAACACAAGAACTTTTAGAGAAATGGCAGCAAAGACCACCTAATGTAAGTTTACAATTAATTTTGTTCAATACGATGGGATATAAATTTAATGAAGTAAGCTCTCCTGACAACAAGGACTTTAATACGATTAAAGCGTTATTAGAAGCCCATCCTGGTGTTAAATTGTTAGATAAAAATTTCTATGAGCGCGTTGAACAATTCAATGAAAAACTTCCAAGCTTATTTTATCAGCGAGTAATCACCGTATTAGGTTATACGTCATCGTTAGTGACAGGTTTACTAGGGTTAAATGAAAAAACTTATACTGGCGGATTCACGATTACCTGCTTTGCAACTTTGGGAGTTACATCGTTTTTTGGATGTTATGCCTTCGCGCAACATAGAAAATATACTGCGGAACTACAAAGATTTATTGCCGAATTAGATGCCAAAGATAGGAAAGCATTAGATCTCGAGTCAGCGCAACTCAAAAAAAGAGGCTAGAGTTTAAAATATTTTTCATTCTATACTATAATTACTATCAGTTAAAAATGTAAAAAATGGAAAGAAATCAATATTGAAAAAGATCATGTTACTCTTTGTTTTCACTTTATTTATTGGAAATTATGTTTTCGCATCAAATTGTCCCACATTCTCATGCAGCGGGTTTATTACTGCTAGTTGCAACAATAATCCTGGCTGTAACAAAGTAACCCTTGATGAAACCATAAATAAATATGGTTCACAAACTGCTATTACATTTTGCCAAATTCACTGTAATATTAATGATTCATGTCGTCAGCTAGCTAAAAATTGTCTTATGAGTATAAATAATCTTTGCACAATAAATATTGATAATTACAAAAATCGGTGCATGTGATTCATATACAATTGATATATTTTATCTTGACAAAAATCTCATTTTTGAATTTAACCTATTTGGTATTTTAAGCAATTGATCTTCACTTTTTAGGATACGCTCAACGTTATTTAAAATCGATTCACTCCATTGCAGAAAATTCTTTTTTGGCAATTCGCATTCTCTTAAAAAATTTAAAACATTAAATATTTTATCATAGCTATTACCGCCTGAACAAATGAGTCGCTTTATTTTCATTTTGACTAATTCAGATAATACACACCATCTCGGCTCTTCAAATAGATCATATATTTCAGATACAACTTTCTTTAAATCTTCATCGGTTGGATATTCATCAGCATAGAGTAAAAATCTAGATTGAAATTCAGAATCAAGATAATAAAGTATATTGACAAACAAATATAATCTGTGACCCCGTAGTTTTTCATAAATAATAGCCAAAGAACAACCTTCGAATATTTGACCAATCGTTTCTTTTTTCTCCTTTAAATATTCAGTACTTGATTTTCTCCATAGTTAAACTCCTGAAAAATATTTCTCATCTTTCTTAATATAATATTTATTAATGATTTCAATCCTTTCTTTACTTCTTTATTCTATTTTTGATAGTACTATTATCTCATCATTAAAAAAATATACTTGTTCTAATGAGATACTTTTATTCACCTCGGCCAAGATCTTCTTTTGCAGCATTGGATTTATATTGAGGCATGTCAAAACCTTATTTAAAAATAATTGTAATCGAGGATGAAAACAACCCTGATATGAGCGCAAGGTCTGACACATTACATCACAAGTTAACTTCAAATATTTATTATTACCATGAGAAAAAAAATGATGGATATATATACTCAATTGACTCGAAATATGAGCATAAGGTTTAGAATTAAATCTAATAAATAGAAAAAAAAATAACAAGTCATATCTCATTTCAAATGGAAACTCCTCCCCCAAATGAAAATGCACTATCAGTTTTTTTAAAATTAATTTCTTCAATCGATATTTTTCAAACAATATTAGAATAGTATCTTGCCATGGTTGATTTGGTTTTATTTCAATAGTTAATTGTTGAATTAATATGAAAAAAATTTCAATCATGAAGCTGATATTATCTTCGACTTCTGTGTTACAACAACTACTGAATAACGCGACGAGTTCTGACATTTGAAGATCAAAAATTGTTTTACAATTTGTACGCTGAAGTGTATCAATGGTTTCTTTAAAATTTTCAAGATCGAGAAGTGTATTTGAACTTCTTTTTTCACATATCAATCTTTTAAACAAGCGGGAGATTTTTTCGATCCCATTATGTGACTGTCCTAAAATATAAAAAATATATTGAATAAATTTTTTCTGTTCATTTATTGATAAACAGTGATATTTTTCGTCAAAAAATTTAATAATATAATTTGTAACCGCATTAATATCTTTTTCATCAAGGTGATCGGGTTGACTTGCCTGTGAAAGAATTAGAAATAATTGAACAAATATTTCGGTGTTATCTCTCGTCGATGACTCGGAATATAGTTTAAATTCTTCTTCCTCAAATGAAAAATACAAATTAAAATTGGGTATAATATGATCAAACTGCTTTAAAATATATATATTGTTTTCTATTAACGATTGTTCAGAAAATAACATTCCAGAATCCATAAAAGCTAATATTTTTTTTATAAGTCCCAATATTTTAAGTTTATAAGCGCAAAGATTATCATAGATAAAGCATAAGTCCCCTATAAATTTTGGTGACCCTTTTTTAAAGTTCCCAATGATATAACCAACTAAAGCTTGTAGAGATTTTTCAGATTCTAAACTTTTTTTGTAGTTTTCTAATAAAACACTTAATTCACGTCTATCGCAAAACATACATATTTACTTTATTAGTTTTTTGATAATGTAATGAAAATAAACGTTTAACTAAAACATCCAAATTATTTTCAATCATGCAAATATCCTTTTATTAGCATTATTAATAAAATATTAAGCGGAATAACAATGTAAAACTACCGTCAACTTGTATAAAACCTTATATATAAGTAGTACTTTTTTTTTGCGAATTTAATAAAATAAAAAAAGCTAGAAATATTGCTAAATTGATTTAGTAAATAGATAAACACTTATAATAATATCTATTTAATATGAAAAATTTTGATAGTCTATACTAAAAAACCCCATTCATCTATGGGTAAATACTTGTAAACTAGATAAAGTGAAATAAAAAAAACCCAGGTAAAAACCTGGGTTTTTTTATTGAGAACTTAATTATAAGTTTCTAGTATCACTATCTGAACTTAATTTTTCATCATCATGATGATCCGATTTTGAAGATTCATTTGTCTTTGAAGCAATTGAATCAGAATGGCTAGATGTCGAACTGTCTGAAAGTGAAGAGTTTGCAAACGCTTCTGACAATGATGCTTCGATACTATCATTTTCATCATTATGATTGTTTTCAGAGCCACTAGAACTTAAGGCTTCTGAAATCGCTTTTTCTACATCTTGCGCACTTATCTCAGGTTTCTTCGTTACTTGAATATCTTCTTCGCGCTTGCGTAGACGTTCATCATGATAAGTTAAACCTGTACCAGCAGGGATCAAACGACCAACAATCACGTTTTCTTTCAGACCTTTTAGATCATCTAATTTACCATTGACTGCAGCTTCAGTTAACACTCGCGTGGTTTCTTGGAAAGATGCCGCTGAAATGAATGATTCAGTTGCAAGCGATGCTTTAGTGATCCCAAGCAATACTCGTTCAGATGTAGCACCTTCATGATTTTCAATTTCAACACGAGTATTTTCATCGTTAAGACTATTAATATCTGTTTGCTCACCTTTTAAGAAAGTGGTGTCACGAGGGTCAAGAATTGTCACCTTACGAAGCATTTGACGCACTATAACTTCAATGTGTTTGTCGTTAATTTTTACACCTTGTAGACGGTAAACATCTTGCACTTCATTAACAATATAATTTGCTAATGCGCTAATTCCTAATAAATGTAAGATATCATGTGGGTTTGGCGAACCATCAGCAATCACTTCACCACGTTCAACATGTTCACCTTCAAACACATTAACATGACGCCATTTTGGAATTAACTCTTCGTAG
>CAYGUK010000189.1:0-4278 GCA_964352985.1 uncultured Legionellales bacterium | reverse complement strand
CGCGTGTTCCTTTTGATGTGCGTTTTTATTTAGTCGCAATTTTATTTATCCTATTTGATTTAGAAACCGCTTTTTTTGTGCCCTGGGCAATTGTATTACGCAAAATTGGTTGGGTTGGATTTATTTCAATGATGATCTTCTTGTTAATATTGCTACTGGGTTTTGTCTATGAATGGAAACGAGGCGCTTTAGAATGGGAATAGAACATCAATCAAGCCAAGGTTTCGTTACAACATCAGTCAATAAATTAATTGATTGGGCACGCACAGGTTCCATGTGGCCCATGACATTTGGACTGGCTTGTTGCGCTGTTGAAATGATGCATGCAGGTGCTTCTCGCTATGATTTAGATCGCTTTGGCGTTATGTTTCGACCGAGTCCAAGACAATCTGATGTAATGATTGTTGCGGGTACGCTTTGTAATAAAATGGCCCCGGCTTTGCGTAAAGTTTATGATCAAATGTCTGAACCCCGTTGGGTAATTTCTATGGGATCTTGCGCCAATGGTGGGGGTTATTATCACTATTCTTACTCCGTTGTGCGTGGTTGTGATCGTATTGTGCCCGTTGATATTTATGTCCCAGGTTGTCCGCCAACAGCTGAAGCATTGTTGTATGGAATTATTCAGCTCCAAAATAAAATTAAACGTCGTAATGTCATAGATGCTTAAAAAGAGGTATTGATGGAACAGTTACTTGCATTGCAAATTAAATTGTCTGAATGTTTTGGTGAACGCATTCAGTCCAATACAATTAACCATAGTGAATTAACCATCGAAGTTGCAAAAGATGATTTAACTTACGTCGCAATGCAATTACGTGATGATGAAGCTTTTGCGTTTGAACAACTGATCGATGTTTGTGGTGTAGATTATTTAGAATATGGTGTTGCCCATTGGGAAACAGAACATGCTACGGGCAGTGGATTTGATCGTGCAGTTGATCCAACACCGTCTCATCGTATTATAAACTGGGATAAACCGCGTTATGGTGTTGTTTATCATTTATTATCGATAGCCAACAACATTAGAATACGTCTAAAAACATTTGTTGAAGACAGTGAGCCTTTTGTTGATTCAGTCGTGGATATTTGGCCTTCTGCGAATTGGTTTGAACGTGAAACGTTTGATCTTTACGGCATTATGTTTATCGGCCATCCAGATTTACGTCGAATTTTAACTGACTATGGTTTTATCGGTCATCCTTTCCGAAAAGATTTTCCAGTAAGTGGTTATGTCGAACCCCGATACGATGCAAAATCAGGTCGCGTTGTTTATGAAGCTGTTGATATTGAGCCGCGTATTCTTGTGCCAAAAGTAATTCGTGAAGATAGTCGTTATATTCAAACACAAGTAAAAAATGCTGAAAAGGAAAAGTCGAATGGCTGAGTTAAAAAGTTATTCTATTAATTTCGGTCCCCAACATCCCGCCGCACATGGTGTGTTACGTCTTGTATTGGAATTAGAAGGTGAATCAGTTTTACGTGCTGATCCACATATCGGTTTATTACATCGAGCCACAGAAAAATTAGCAGAGACAAAACCCTTTAACCAAAGCATAGGTTACATGGATAGACTCGATTATGTTTCTATGATGTGTAATGAACATGCTTACGTTATGGCGATTGAAAAATTATTAGGTATTACTGCCCCGAAACGTGCGCAATATATTCGCGTGATGTTTGATGAAATTACCCGGGTATTAAATCATTTATTATGGTTAGGCGCACATGGGTTAGATATTGGTGCGATGACAGTTTTTTTATATTGTTTTCGCGAACGTGAAGATTTAATGGATTGTTACGAAGCGGTAAGTGGCGCACGCATGCATGCTGCTTATTATCGTCCTGGTGGTGTTTATCGCGATTTACCCGATCGCATGCCTCAATATGCTGAAAATAACTGGCGTAGTAGAAAAGATGTTGATCGCTTAAACGAACATCGACAAGGTTCATTGCTAGATTTTCTTGATGCCTTTACACAACGTTTTCCAAAATGTGTTGATGAGTATGAAACACTTTTAACAGATAATCGAATTTGGAAACAACGCACAGTGGGGATCGGCGTTATTTCACCAGAGCGTGCAAAAGCATTAGGATTTACAGGCCCTATGCTGCGTGGTTCAGGTGTTGAATGGGATTTACGTAAAAAACAACCCTACGAAGTTTATGATGAATTGGATTTTGATATTCCAATTGGTGTCACGGGTGATTGTTACGATCGTTATTTAGTACGTGTTGAAGAATTGCGTCAATCAAATCATATCATCAAACAATGTATCGATTGGTTGCGACAAAATCCAGGCCCTGTCATTTTAGATAATCATAAAGTCACGCCTCCGCATCGGGTGCAAATGAAATCAGATATGGAATCACAAATTCATCATTTCAAATTATTTACGGAAGGTTATTGTGTGCCAGCCGGTGAAGCTTACGCAGCAGTCGAGCACCCTAAAGGTGAATTTGGAATTTATTTAGTTTCTGATGGTGCAAATAAACCTTATCGCTTAAAAATTAGAGCGCCCGGGTTTGCTCATTTGGCCGGCCTCGATGAAATGTCTCAGGGACACATGCTAGCAGATGTGGTCGCAATTTTGTCGAGCCAGGATATCGTGTTTGGTGAAATTGATCGTTAATCGATTAAGGTGTAATGAATGACAGTTAAAAAATTAACAGAACATTTAAGCAAAGAACGCATTGCAGAAATAGATGAGTGGGTTGCAAAATTTCCAAGCGATCAAAAGCAATCAGCCAGTTTACAAGCTTTACGTATTGTACAAGATGAAAAAGGTTGGCTATCAGAAGATATGATGGCATTAGTCGCAGATTATTTAGACATGCCTAAAATTGCAATATTCGAAGTCGCTACTTTTTATAGCATGTATGATTTAAAACCTGTTGGCGAAACCAAAGTAAATATTTGTAACAGTATTGCTTGCATGCTAAACGGTAGCGAAGATTTAATTAAACATGCTGAGCAAAAATTAGGTATTAAATTAGGCGAAACAACAGCCGACGGTAAAATCACTTTAAAAAAAGCAGAATGTCTAGGTGCATGTGTGAATGCTCCTGCTTGTTATGTGGGACACGAGTGCCACTATCATGAAAATTTAACCAAAGATAAATTGGATAAACTGTTGGACGAATTGAGGTAAATTGTAGTGAAACATGTTTGCTATCGCACAATGCATTTAGAAAATCCAGCTGCGCTTGCTACTTATCGCAGTATCGGCGGCTATGAACAGTTTGAAAAAATAATAAAAGAAAAAACACCGGCTGAACAAATCATTAATGCACTAAAAGAGTCAAATCTTCGTGGACGTGGTGGAGCAGGATTTCCCACTGGTTTAAAATGGAGTTTTATGAGCCCTAAAATTACGGGTCAAAAATATTTAGTCGTGAATTCCGATGAAGGCGAACCTGGAACGTGTAAAGATCGCGATATTATGCGTTACAACCCTCATCAACTTCTCGAAGGAATTTTAATTGCGTGTTACACCATGCAAGCAACAGTTTGCTTTAATTATATTCGTGGTGAATATCGTGAAGCTTTTGATGCGTGTGAAAAAGCATTAAGAGAAGCAACAGAAGCTGGGCTTGTTGGTAAAAATATTATGGGTAGTGGTGTTGATATTGAGGTTCATCATTTATTAGGTGCAGGTGCGTATATTTGTGGTGAAGAAACATCACTCATGAATTCAATCGAAGGTAAGCGTGGCCTACCACGATTTAAACCACCATTTCCAGCAAATTATGGTGTTTATGGTCGGCCGACTACGATTAATAATACTGAAACTATTGCATCTGTTCCGCCTATTTTACAACATGGTGCGAAATGGTTTTTAGAATTGGGACGTCCAGATGGTGGAGGGTGTCGTGTGTTTAGCATGACGGGTCATCTCAATCGCCCAGGAAATTATGAAGTTCCATTAGGTACGCCGTTTAAAGATTTATTAGAAATGGCAGGTGGCATGCGTCATGGTCGCAAGTTAAAAGCCGTTATCCCCGGGGGCACATCGATGCCAGTTTTACCTGGCCATATCATTATGGATTTAGATATGGATTATGATTGTATAAGCAAAGCAGGTTCCAATTTAGGATCAGGTGCAGTGATTTGCATGGATGAAACCACTTGCATGGTAAAAGCCTTATGTTCAATTTCAGAATTTTATTCCGATGAATCTTGTGGTCAATGCACGCCATGTCGTGAAGGCACAGGTTGGTTAGAACGTATGGTGCATCGTATAGAACATGGTCTTGGCACTGAAGGTGATTTAGAAA
>CAYGUK010000188.1:0-4313 GCA_964352985.1 uncultured Legionellales bacterium | reverse complement strand
CCCCTTAAGTGCCGTTAGCCTGGCTTTGCCAGGTTAGGCAGTATTATCAGGGTAATTATTCAGCATTTATGCTGAATAATTACAAATTATTTATTTTTGTCGTTACTCAAAAACAAGGACAATATATATTGAAAAAGGCATGCTTACAAAGGAGGTTTTTATAGCTAAAATATTGAAATTTCATAAAAAAATGAAAACTATTCTAATATAATGAAAATTCGACTAGTTGAATTTCTATTTTGTTAGACTAATTTCATTAAAAGATTAAAACGAAATGTTATGTTATTAAGATCCTAAAATTTGATATTTATTACTCAATCAAAATCTTGGTTTTAAATCATTGTTATAAAAAAAAATCTCTGTTAAAGTCAGGCTTTATTTTATCAATTAATTTTATTGAGTTCATTAAATGGTAAAACGTCAACATGCTTTTATTGGCATATCATTACTCGGTTTCGTTGCATTTCTAGATTTTACAATAGTTAACACTGCGTTGCCCGTGATCCAAAAATCTTTAACCATGTCTATTGTGAGTTTATCTTGGATATTAAATATTTATTATATTGTTTTAGCTTGTTTAATGGTGGTGGCAGGTAAATTTGGTGATGTTTTTGGTCATAAAACATTATTTTATATTGGTGGATTATTATTTATTGTAGCCTCATTGATAGCTGGTCTAGCTAATACAGGGGGCTTATTAATTTTCGGACGTTTTCTACAAGCAGTGGGCGCTGCAATTTTATTTCCAATGGCGGCGTCTCTAATCAGTGCTATTTTTGAGGATAATGCAACAAAAGCCTTGGGTATTTATGGTGCTGTGGGCGGGGCAGGTTTAGCAATTGGTCCATTATTAGGTGCGATTTTAACAAGTTATATTAGCTGGCGAGCTATCTTTTTAGTTAATGTCCCAGTATGTTTGTTGGGTTTAGTCATGTTATATTTTACCCTACCAAAAAAACAACAAACTAAGAAAGTTACTATTGACTGGGCTGGGTTAATATTGTTTATTATTGGTATTGTTGGTGTTATTTATGGGATCATAAATAGTGCAACAGCAGGTTGGTTAAATTTATTTACACTGTTACCAATTATTTTGGGATTCATATTCTTAATAATTTTCGTTCTAGTTGAAAATAAAGTTAATGAACCTTTGTTAGCGCCTAGTTTATTTAAACGACCTTTGTTTTTAATTGGTTCAATGATTTGTATGATGGGTGGAATTGCCACTTCAATAGTATTATTTTTTGCACCATTATATCTTCATTCCATTCGCCATATTTCTATTATGCTAACAGGTCTTATATTATTTACGGTAACGTTGGTTTATATTATTTTTTCAACTTTTATAAATAAATTAGTGAGTAAATGTGGACTTATCAATGTCATCATGAGTGGCATGATTTCAGCATTAGTTGCTGCTTTATTACTCTATTTTATGAATTTAACAATATCAGTTTATTTTTTAATATTACCCTGCGCCTTAATTGGTTTTTGTTGGGCTTGTGGAAATATTTTATCGGTAGTTGCAGTCCACGAATCTACACCGAAAGAACAAATCGGTGTGGCAACAGGCATGGTATATACTCTGTTTGATATCGGTGGATCAATTACACTTGCCATCGCAACGGTTGTTTTTAATGCGATGGAAAAATCGAGTATGTCTTTGCAATTACAGTCTGCTAATTTAACTTTACCGGCAGGAGCACATCAAAAGATAGCAAGTGCTTTATCGGATCCAACGCATGCTCTACAAATTTTGAATCAATTAGGATTAGAAGCAAACAAACTATTTATATTTTTTCAACAATCATTTGTCACAGGTTTTCGTGGTGCGATAAGTGTTTTAGTTGTGATTATATTTCTCACTTTAATTGCCACTTTTTATGCAAGAATGAAACACAATAAAAATTAATTTTATTTAATGCCGGTGAATGATTGAGGTTTATAATGAATTTTCGTATAAATATTTTTGTATTGATCTGCTAATTTAAGCGCTTGAAGGTATTGTTGATTTGATAATTCATTTTTAACAATATCTCTATTTTTTGTTGCAATATCAAAACCCTGAGATGCAGCTAAATGCAACCAAGCAAATGCTTTCACATAATTTTTTTCAACACCATCACCTGTGGCATATAATAAACCTAAATTATTTTGCGCACTCGGTAATCCTTGCTCTGCCGCTAATTGATACCAATGAGCTGCAAGTTGATAATTTTTGGGTACCCCTTTACCATGGCGATACAGTAATCCTAAATTATATTGTGCTCTTGCAAAACCTTGCTCTGCCGCTTTTTGATACCATTTTGCCGCATTTATAAAACTGCGATCAACGCCAAGTCCATCTTCATATAAAAGTGCAAGATTGTATTGTGCTTGAGGATAACCATTTTCTGCGGCTTTTAAATACCAATTTGCTGCTTTTGAAACATCAGCTACAGTCCCTTTTCCATGCCGATACAGGAGTGCTAAATTATATTGTGATTTTGCATGTCCATTGACGGCAGCTTTCGTATACCAATTCAGCGCTTCAACATAATCTTGATCAACGCCTTTACCATCTTCATATAATAAAGCTAAATTATATTGAGCGCTGGGATAACCTTTACGTGCTGAACGATGATACCAAAGTGCGGCTTTATCATAATTTTGTTTAACGCCACGTCCCAAATTATGTAACAAACCTAAATTATATTGAGCTTTAATGTGACCTTGTAATGCTGCTTTTTGATACCAAACTGCAGCTTGCAAATGATCTTTTGCGACACCATGTCCTTCTTCATAAAGTAGCGCTAAATTATATTGCGCACTCGGAAAGCCTCGCTGCGCCGACTTATGATACCAATTAGCGGCTGTATTAAAATCTTTGTCGACACCCAAACCATTTGCATAAAGATAACCAAGATTATTTTCAGCGCCAGGTACGCCTTGGCTTGCCGCTTTTTCATACCACTGAAAAGCTAATTGATGATTTTGTTCGACACCACGACCACCATGATATAATAATCCCAAATAATATTGTGCGTTTGCATGTCCTTTTTCTGCTGCTAATTTATACCAATAGGCTGCCTTTTTATAACTTTTTGGAACACCTTTACCTTCTTCATAAAGCATTGCTAAATTATATTGAGCACTTGAAAAACCCAATTCAGCAGCTTTTTGATACCATGTCGCAGCTTTTGTGAAATCTTGTTTAACACCCAAACCTTCTGCATAGAGAATCGCTAAATTATTTTGAGCTTGTGGAATATTTTTTAATGCAGCCTTTTCATACCAATAAGCGGCTTTGGAATAATCTTGTGGAACATGTTGTCCATGACGATAGAGTAAACCGAGATAATACATCGCTAAGCCATTATCTTCTTGATTGGCTGCCGCTAATAATTCTTTATAAGCGAGAGAGAATTCACCACGAGAATAAGCATCAATTCCCTTTTGTGATAAAGCATAAGTAAAATTAAATGCTGCTAACAGCACCAGCGTGATCACCCATTTCATAACAAAGCACTCAAATAAGTTATTGAATTGTTAGTGACACACCGTAAATTAGATTAAAGTAAATAGCTATTTTAAACATTTAATTATGTTATAAATCTAATCTTTTTGCATGTAATCCAACACTAACAATTTTTTATTGCCCAAGGCTAAATAAATGTTTTAGCCTATTAATTAAGATTAGACGGAGTATCGTAATAATTCAAAATTTAAGTGAAATTTCCTTGGAAAATGATTGATTCAATACAACTAATGGTTTATCTGTCTATTGTATTGTGATCCGTAAAGCGTGTATTTCCGTGGGAATCAGATCGCCAAGTAATTGATAAATTTTTCGATGCGCATTAACACGCGATATTGCCTTTAATTCATCACAAGAAATAATCAAAGCGAAATGACCTGCACCACTTTTTGCACCTTCATGACCGATGTGAAGATGGCTTTCATCAATAACTTGCAATTCATTGCAGTCTAACTGATTTTGTAGACGTTCTTTAATGAGTGAAATTCGTTGTTGATTATCCATTAGTTGTCTCATTATCAGGTTTTTTCTCGATTTGATGTTCTTTGATGTGAGGATATAACAAAATAGCTGTGACAATACACATGATTAGCATCGTACCCAAGCTACCAACTAATTTAAACCAAACCCAAATGTTAGTTGGATAATGATATGCAACATAAATATTTAAAAAGCCAAACAATATAAAATAAACGACCCAAAGATAATTGATCAATGAAAAACTTTTAGCGGGTAAATGAATTTTTTCTTTTTCTAATAATCGTTGGAATAAGGTTTTTTTTGCGCCCATGTATTG
>CAYGUK010000187.1:0-4348 GCA_964352985.1 uncultured Legionellales bacterium | reverse complement strand
CGGGTGATTTAATATGCGTTTTAGCTAAGCCAAAACCAAAACGTTGATCTTTAACTAACTGGGTATGCGTGACACTTTTCCAGAGTAAGGGCGTTGCTCTGCCATGTTTTGTTAGCAAATTTAAACACAATGTTTGCTGCGAATCATGCCGAAAACTCGTCCAATCAAGCGCTACTTCAATTGCCTTACGCTCACCAATAACATAAGGTACCCAGTATTCTGCAATGATCCAGTTGTCTAACTTTGAGTTACTCAGTAACCGATCAATTTGTTTTGTGGTATGTTTTTTATTGAGTCCTTTTCCTAAAGCTAAGCCTTCGCCGAATGCATGTAATTGCAGGGAATCACTGTTTAATAAACCCAGTGCCGCATCTGCCAAGCTATGTTGCCTTTTTAAATGCATGTCTTTATCAAATATCTTATTCATTTGATTACGGATAACGTTGAGATCAACGCTCGCTTTTTTCATCATTGAGTTTACGTCCTGATCGCTAATAAAATCCCTAGTATGATCCCTTGATACTTTTTTTCAACTTCATTTTTAAGTATTCAACTTGGTATATAATTTAATTTTTGCTTTTTATCAGCATCGTCTACAATCTTGCCGACTTCTTTCGCTATTTTGAGGGGATCTTTAAGATCATCTTAATCAACAAGGCAAACTAACCATCACGACCGAATTACTAAATCCTACAGATTACAAAATAATGGGTAGCCAACCGCCAGTTGTAAATTGTAATTTAGGACAAGGTGTTAAATTATATCGTTGAGAATTTACGTTGGAATTTTATTATGGTCGACGACTTTTGATGCCATCATGCAATAAAACGTAGGTAAAATAAATAAAGTCATTAATGATCCTAAGCCAAGTCCAGCAATGATCACTAATCCTATTTGACGTAAACTTTCACTACCATCACCTGAGGCAACTGCAAGCGGAATTGCACCAAAAACCATTGCTGCTGAGGTCATTAAAATAGGACGTAATCTAATTCTCGATGCTTCGATTGCAGCTTGTTTAATACTATAACCTTCTTCTTGTAAATGATTTGCAAAGTTAACAATTAAAATACCGTGTTTTGAAATTAATCCAACCAACATAATTAAACCGATTTGGGTATAAATATTCATCGTATAACCAGCCCAATGCATGGCAATTAACGCGCCGGTTATCGCTAATGGCACACTTAACATGACAATTAAGGGATCAACAAAACTATTAAATTTTATAGCTAACATTAAGTAAACTGCAGCGAGCACAATAATAAAGATCATTTCCAACGCACCTGAAGCTTGCACAAAACGTCTAGACGTTCCAGCATAATCATATTGCATGTTATGCGACATGACATGCTGTGCTGCATGTCGAATATAGTCGAGTGCTTGGCCTAGGGTATAGCCATGTTGTAAATTAGCATCGATGGTAGCCGAGCGTAATTGTTGAAACTGATTTAAACTTTGCGGAACAGTTTCTTGCTGTAATGTCACAAGGTTTGATAATGTCACAAATTTTCCACTTGCTGTTCGCACATTTATTTTATAAATATCTTGTGGATTTAATCGATATTTTCTAATTGCTTGTGGAATGATAGGATAACTTTCACCATCTAAGGCAAACCAACCAATCATCGGTTGTCCCAAAAATATCCCTAATGTATCAGTGATCTCGTTGATTGGCACACCTAAATCAGCCGCGCGATCTCGATTAATATTAACTTTTATCTGTGGTTTATTAATTTTTAAATCACTTCTGATATCGACGATTTTAGGATTTTGTTTTATTAACGCCATCAATTTGTTAGTTGCACTATAAAGCGAGGAATAACTACCATAGGTTTGTAAAACAAACTGCACGGGTGATGTTAATCCGGTGACATCAGCTAATTGTGGTCTATTCATAGGAAAGGCTTGCACCATCGCAATTTTGCCTAATCTTGGTTGCAGATAAGATATCAATTGTGATTCGGTTCTATCCCCTTTTTGATGATCTCTTAACACGACGAATGCAATAAGATTTGTTGGACCACCAAAACCACGAACAATACCAAAATCTTCAGCTTCTTTTATTTTAGAAAATATTTTCGCCATTTTATTGCCCGCATCATTTAAATAATATTTACTGGCTGAAGTCGGTGCGATACCAATACCCAAAATGACGCCTTGATTTTCAGAAGGCAGTAATTCATGAGGAATAGCGAGAAATACAACAACAAAAATAATTAATACGACTAAATAAACTAAAATCATAAAGACACGACTGTTAACTAATTTAGATAACATGTTTTTATATCTGGTTTCAACTGCTTCCATGATGTGATCGATTTTCTGACTAAATTTTTGATGACCTGTATTACTTTTTAATAATTCAGAACACATCATGGGCGATAAAATCAACGCAAACAAACCTGACAGTAACACTGTCATCGATAAAGTTAAGCCAAATTCTCTAAAGAGTTTGCCGGTTAATCCTTGTGTTAATGCGATAGGCACAAAAACGACAGCAACAACGAGCGTCATCGCAATAACCGGTATGGCAATTTCTCTTGTCGCATCAATTGCAGCTTTAAATGAATTCACACCCAATTGCATGTGACGATGAATATTTTCTAAAACAACAATCGAATCATCAACCACTAAACCAATCGCTAAAACAAAGGCTAATAACGTAAACACATTTAAACTATATCCCAAAGCTAGCATGATTCCACACACTCCAATTAAAGAAAGTGGAATCGTAATAATAGGAATCAATAAAGCACGTAGCGTGCCTAAAAATAAAAATATAATAATGACCACTAATAACACCGATTGCCAAATCGTGTCATAAACTAATTTAACAGAAGCTTCACTAAATTTTGTTGGATTCCACAGCACTTTCAAATGCATGTTTGGTGGTAATTTACTTTTTATTTCGGGTAAAAGACTTAACAGTGTGTTCGTGACTTCTATATTATTCGCTTTATCATGTGGTACCACTGCGATAATAGCAGAATATTTGTATCCTTCAGCTCGTGAAGCAATCGATGCTTCTTGCTCACCTAATTTTGCATAACCAATATCTCGTATCCGTGTAATGGTATTGCCATGATGATTAATGACCAGCTTATTAAATTCTTTTGCTGTGACTAAACTCGCATTACTGTTTAAACTAAATTCTTCTAACGGCCCACGGATTATACCAATACCCGCTTGTAACGTATTATTATTGACGGCATTAATCACATCATCCGCCGTCACATGATGCGCGGTCATCGCATAGGGATCGAGCCATAATCGCATGGCATAAGTTGCCGAATAAATTTTTAAATCCTGAACGCCAGTCACCGAATCAAATTTAGGCATGATCGCTCGAATAATATAATCATGAATGGCACCTGAACTTGCTGTATTCGATCCAATTGCAATATATAAGCAGGGATTTCCAGGCGAACCTTCCGTGATTGATGGATCTAAAATGCCTTTCGGTAATTGCCACATCACAGAATTCACTCGCGTGTTAACTTTTGTTAAAACCTCTGGTGCCATCGAACCATCTTTTAACCAAATCGTAATAACACTTTGACCTTGGGTATTTTCAGCCGTGATGTAATCAACATCGATTAAACCAGCAAGCGCTTGTTCGATAGGCGTAGAAACAAAGCCTTCCATAATATCGGGATTTGCACCTGGATAAGTGGTAGTAATAGTAATAACAGGTAAATCAATAACTGGATATTGGCGTAATGGCAAACGATTATAAGCAATAACACCTATCAAAAAAATAGCGATGGTAATCGCTAAAGAATATACTTTATTTTTGATAAAAATATCAGTGAATGCTTTCATTCATGATTATCCATATTGGTGTTATCTATTAATCTTGCGCCTTCATGGATTTTATTTTTTCCTAAACTCACCACAATATCACCGGGTTTCAACCCATTTAAAATATCAATCATATCATGTCGCCGTTCACCAATATCTACTGCAACCAAATGTGCGATATCATCAACAACTTTAAAAACAAATGTTCCCTCAGCAGTATAAACAACAGAAGTTTGTGGAATAGTCACGGTTTCTTCTTTCGCATCGAGTAACACAGTAACGGTACCAAATAAACCCGGCGTGACATCTTGTTGTTCTGTTCTAAAAAAATTGGCGCGCACAAGTAACGTTCGATCTTCAATATTCACGTTGGCATTAACAGCATAAATTGTAGCTTCAATTGGTTTTTTTAAACCACTGGCTTCGACAATAACTTGTTGCCCTATTTTTATATCATGGATATAACGACTGGGAATAGTAAAATCAAGTCGCATGCGTTTTGGATTTTGAATACTTAACATGTCATCACCCACATTTACTAAAT
>CAYGUK010000186.1:0-4361 GCA_964352985.1 uncultured Legionellales bacterium | reverse complement strand
TGAACGAAGATTATAACGAAGACCACGGACAAAAGCTGAAGTTTTGCGTAAGTCCAGTTAATGTCGGATTCTAACTATTTCAAATTAGTGACGTCAGTCTTCAAATATAGGTCATTTAGGGATAGGATTTTTCAATGAGTGAAATCTTGATTAATTCAAGATTTCACTCATTCAGATAACTTATGAATTAAATGTTTTCTTGTGTTTTTAATTTCTGAATTTCTTCGCGCATCACTTTACGCAATGATTCTTCGACAGATTGCACGCCGTTATTCATGAACTCGCGCAACGCATAATTAATGCGGGATTGGTAACCTCGACCTTGGGGTGAAAGTTGACGGAACCATTGTAATATATCGCTATCGATGCGAATGGTGATCCGTTCTTTTAAATTGGAATGATTTTCTTGCTGGTTGGGTTTATTAAGTGGTTGTTTAGAAATAAAATCCATTAAAAATACTCCTTTATATTTGATTGAATGGTTAATGGATGGCTAATTCAATAAGAAAACATTATACCGCAATAGGGACATAGTGTACATGCGAATTTTACCTATTTTATTCTGCGCTTTTGTCTTCTAATTCTTGCCAGCGTTGAAATAATTGTTCTAACAACTGTTCTTGTTGTTGTAGTTCTTGATGATAAACATGATATTGTTTGGGATTATCAGTATATAAATTATCTTGTGCCATTTTTTCATGGCATTCATTTATTTTAGTTTCAAGTTTGGCAATTTTTTCGGGTAAGCGTTGTAATTCTTTTTGTTCTTCGAAGGTGATTTTTTTGGCTTTCGGTGTCTTACTCATAGGCGCAGGTGTTTTTTGAGTGGTACTTACGGGATTGACACTTTTTGCGTGCAGTAAATAATCATCATAGCCACCAACATATTCATTAATTTCGCCATTTTCACCAAACACAAACACACCCGTAACAACATTATTAATAAATTGTCGATCATGGCTCACTAAAATTACCGTACCGGAAAATTCATTTAAAATTTCCTCGAGTAATTCGAGCGTTTCAATATCTAAATCATTGGTCGGTTCGTCTAAGACTAATAAATTAGCCGGTTTTGTAAATAATTTTGCTAATAACAATCGATTTCTTTCGCCACCTGATAACGTTTTAGTTTTAGCCAGTGCGCGCTCTGGGGAAAATAGAAATTGTTGAAGATAAGACATAATGTGAATGCGCTTTTGCCCAAAATCAATATGCGATTGCCCACCCGAAACATTATCAATGACAGTCATGTCTAAATCGATTTGTTGGCGCAATTGATCAAAATATAAAATATCAAGATTGGTGCCGAGTTTTACTTTACCACTGAGTGGATTTATATTTTGTAGTAAAAGATTGACTAATGTTGTTTTACCACAACCATTCGGGCCAATAATCCCCACGCGATCGCCTCGTAATAAAATACAAGAAAAATCGTTTATGATGGTTTTATTTTCATAATCAAAATGAATGCGACTAGCCTCCAACACTAAACGACCAGATTGCTCTTTATCATTAATTTGCATTTTTACTTTGCCCATGCGCTCGCGTCTTTCGGAGCGTTCTTTGCGTAGGGCTTTTAAAGCTCGCACTCGACCTTCATTGCGTGTGCGTCTTGCTTTGATGCCTTGGCGGATCCAGACTTCTTCTTGTTGTAATTTTTTATCGAATTTTGCATTTTCAGTTTCTTCAGCTTTTAAATGATCTTCTTTTCGAATTAAATAATCCTCAAAGCCACATTGCCAAATGGTTAAATGTCCTCGGTCGAGATCAAAGACTTTATTTGCAATGTTTTTAACAAATTGTCTATCGTGGCTCACAAATAATAACGCGGTTTTTAATTGTTTTAAAAATTGTTCTAACCACTTAATCGCGGTAATATCTAAATGGTTTGTCGGTTCATCTAATAAGAGTAAATCGGGTTCGGTGATTAACGCACTGGCTAATAAGGTTTTACGTTTTAAGCCACCAGATAATTCGTTAAATTTATCTTCACCATTTAAATTTAACATTTCTAAAACTTGTTCGAGTTTTTGTTTTATTTGCCAATGTTCAGCTTGCGTTTCTAAAGGTTGGGTAATGATTTCAGCGATGGTGCTATCACTATTGATAAGTTCTTGAGATAAATAACTGACTTTAACACCACTGACATATTCTACTTCACCACTATCAATGGCTTGGCTTTTTGCGATAACTTTTAAGAGTGTCGATTTTCCTTCGCCATTTCGCCCCACCAAGGCAATTTTATCTTGGCGATTAACGACTAAGCCAACATCATCTAAGACAGCCTTAAGACCAAACGATAACTTGACTTTATTTAAACGAATTAACATGGTTGCACTCTTTTTTTTTCAAGGCCTGCATGATAACTTTAACTTCAAGTTTTGTAAAAATGATTACGCTATCATGTGGCAGTATATTAAAGTCGGCAGCATTATTTCACTTTCATGCATATTTTTTCTGGTAGCATATGCAGAAGTCCCTTTTTTACCTTACCGAGTTGTTCATCGATATCAACTTGCTATTGCGCCTTATCTCGAAGGCTTAATCATCGATCATCAGCAAGCTTATATCAGTTCTGGTCGTTATAGTCATTCTTATCTTGCGTGCTTAGATTTAGCTAGCGGTAAAATACGGCAACAACATGCTTTAGATCCCAATTATTTTGCCGAAGGCATTGCTAAACTCGGCGATAAAATTTATCAATTAACTTATTTATCAAATACCGTTTTAATTTATGATACTCAGCTTAATTTAATCGGCCAATTTTATTTACCCTTTGAAGGCTGGGGTTTAACGACTGATGGTAAAAATTTAATTATGACCAATGGTTCTTCGCATGTTTTATTTATTTCACCAACAACGCATCACGTCATCAAAGAATTAGCGGTTAAACTTGACGGAAAAGCCGTGACAAATTTAAATGATTTAGCTTATCACCAAGGTTTACTTTATATAAATATTTTTACGACCCCTGATGTTATTATGATTAGCGCAGATAATGGTGAAGTAAAAGGCTTATATAATTTTAGTGCATTACAAAACGATGAGGTAAAAACACAATCAGGATGCGTGTTAAATGGTTTAGCGATTTTTAATCACCATTTATTTGTCGGGCAAAAATGCTCACCCTATCTCTATGAGTTAGCATTGTGATATTATTTAGATATCAGGTAACTCATGATTTAAGGAGCGAATCAATGAAAAAGCTTGGCATTATTATTTTTTCTTTACTGTATTTCATCACATCATTCGCCGCGTTTAATACTTACAATAATCAGGCAGAACTCGCCCCCAATCTCAATACACCCAGTCAAATCAATCTTCATCCAGCCATGCATGCTTTTATTATCGGCCAACAACAACGACAAATGATCAAACAACAACAATTGCAAATGCAAATTAATCATCAACAATTACAACAACAAAAATTACAAATCGAACAAAATAATTCCAACTCGAGATAGATGTTTTGAAAAAGCTCATCCAAATCATTTAATCTGTTAAAATATTAACTATAAGCCTAACCATTAAATCTTTCTGTTTTGGATCACTTTCTGCTATTAACAAAGCAAGTGCGACAAGTCCATTATCATTTAATTTAATATGAGTGCTTTGTACTTTAAGGTACAATAAAAATATTAAACAACCAATACGCTTATTCCCATCACTAAATGGATGATCTTTAATAATGAAATATAATAAATGCGCGGCACGTTCTTCAATAGTTTTATAAAGTAATTGACCATCAAAAGTTTGTTCAATATTGCCTAAAATACTTTTAAGTCCTTGCTCACGTCCTTTACCGAATAAATTACTTGTTTCATTTCTACAAGCCAAATCTGCATGATTAAACTGTCCGGAAAAGTATTGACACATCATATTATCGATGATATTTTTGATGACATGCAAATTAACTAGGATATTTTTCAGACTTTACCCCGGGTAAAACGTCCGATTATCGCCACTTCTACCTAAGTTATTCCCACAAGCATTGTCCTATTCTGCCGTTTTGAAATCAGAACAGGATTTTTCATAATGAAATTTCAAACAATAATATTATAGGGCATCATCATGTCAGTTGAGTTAGCAAAAGTTAGTGATCAAATCGATAAAGTGAAAGAAGAAGAAAAAGTTGCCCTACTTCATGCGGCAAATCATCATTGGAATGGGACCTTAGCCACCTCTGCTCTCACGAATGTTTCTGCCATTTGCGCGGCAGAACATGCGATTCCAAAGCAATTATATCCAGATAATCCTGCTTATCGACATGATCTTTATGGTAAATCGGCTAATACAGAATCGTTAAAATTGTTTGCAGGCCTTGGCGTTGTTTTTTCTGTGTTTGGCATAACGAGTTCTTG
>CAYGUK010000185.1:0-4394 GCA_964352985.1 uncultured Legionellales bacterium | reverse complement strand
GAAAAACTCTCTTAATTTTTTAATATCGTGGTCTAGACATGGGGGTCACTTTATTTACTGCTAGATATCCTAGATATTTGAACGCTATATCATTGCGGAAATATTGAATGCAACATGTCTAGAATTCAAACCGACTAGAACTGCTCATAGAGTGTAATTATTTAATACTTCAAAATTATCTAATCTATAATGCGCCGCCTTATTGTATGTATAACAGGCATTTTATCAAGGTTGTTTGAGGCTTATATTATTAATATAATGATCAAATAAACAGACATTTATTAAACTTCTATACTATTCTAGGAATTAATAATGTGTTACCAGAATAGTCATTGATTAAGAGAATCAGTCTCAATGTTAGATTATAAAATTGTTGAGTGGAAAGAAGTAGCAGAAAAGATTTCACAAGTGAGACCAGAGTTTGCCGAGGTAATAAATGAATATAACCTTGATAGTTATCCATTAATCCAAGCAAGATATCCTTATGGTAGTCATTTGATAAAAGACGGTGATTTTAAAATCTCCGATAAAAATTCAAATTTAGTTAGCTTTCGGAAATCTGGCTGTCATAAAGAAATTGAAAGTCTATTAAACTACAATTGGAAGTCAATTCCATTTGGACTTGTAACTAAAGGTACGGCAGAAAGTTATTGGCATTCGTCAAGGCATATCCCGGTTGGAGTATTACAGTTAGGTGCTAACTGTGCTCTTAGAACGGTCTTAGATACAAGGTTTTATTATAATTTTCATAAAGTCTATAATTTATCATCTGGTGTTAAATTAATATTTCTTCTTGCCAGTTTGAAAGACAAAAATAAATTTAAAAAATTAAATAAGCATTATGGTTTTCGTTGTATTCCACCAGAAACACCATTTCATCATTGGGAGCTTTTTAGAGAAATATTTAACAAAGAAAACAATAATTGGCATACTGAATTCACTTTTTTTACTAAACCTTGGCTTGATGATATATTTTCTGGGAAGCTTAATAATTTAAAATTGAGAATGTTTGAAGTAGTTTGGAAATCTTTAGAATTTGATCGAAACTTAAAGAATTTTGATTTTGTATGGGATGAATTTATTAAGACAGTAGAAAAAAGAGGAATAAAAAACAAAGAATATATTTATCATCTTGCGAGACATTTAGTTTTAATAGCAATTGGGCATTCTTTTGGATTTTCGCCTATAGATAATGATCAGAATTCTCCAATATCTCTTTTCAAAAAAGTATTCTGTGATGTTTATAAATTAACTTATGAACCAATTTTTATGTCGGTTAAAAAATTAGATTGGCAAAAAGATGAAGATTCAATATTTAGTAGCTTGCAAATTCCTACCCTATATATGTCAGGTATAACAAAACGATCAACAAATGTAAGTTCAAAAGATGATTTAAGGGAAATAAAATACATTATTGATTTGTTTTATGAAGGTTTGTTACAAAAAAACAGTGAGTTATTTTGTGACACGAGATTTGAGCTTATGCCTAGGCGCATTAAGTTTGAGTATTTTCATGTAGAGAAAGATAAGTTGCACAACATAAATGAAAGAAATGGAATTAAATTTGACAATATTAATGTTTCATATAATAATATCAATTACTCTCATCCATTCTTTAATGGGTGTGTGAAAATTTGTTATAAAAAATGTGACTAGGTATTGGTACTGAACCTTTGTGAAATATTTTAATCAGATACACTTGTATATTATGTTGGCTCTAGTGGCAATTATATCTCCCATAACGGTGCGAATGTATACTCCATCTTTTCTCTCGATGAAACACACATTATCGACAGACAATTTGATGATTCAATATAGCTTAATTATTTATTTAATATTATTAGGTTTAAGCCAATTAATATATTGCTGGTTACAAACTCTAACAAGCTGTGTGAAAGTGAACTTGAGGTTGGGTTTAACTTTCTATCTCATTGGTTCCTTAACATGTTTTGTATCGAAATTATTAGCCCTGTTTTATATAGGGCGACTATTCCAAGCTTTTGGAATTGCTATAATTGCAATAAATTATAGAGCAATAATCACAATATTCTTTGAAAAAAAATATCGACTAAAGGTTTATAGTGTCACCGGTATGTTGATGACATTGATAGCGATGCCTGACTCATATCTTTCCGGCTGGTTAACAGATAATATTTCATGGCGATACAGTTTTTTATTAATGTGTTTAATAGCTACCTTATGCTTGATAACAACACATAATTTAAGACAAATTGATAAAAAGTATCAGGATAAAAAAATTAGTGTTTTCAATGAGTTTATTAGGTTTCTAACAAACAAAAGATTACGTCAACATCTATTTCCTGCCATTACTCAATATGCTGGGTTTATAACATTTATTATCAATGCACCATTCATTATAATAAATAATAATATTCCGCCAAATTGTTACGGTTTCTATTTAATGTTAATTGCTTTTGCTTATTTTGTTGGGTCATTGATAGTTTATATACTGGGACGAATATGTCATTGTTCAAGAGATAGCAGTATGATGATAGGATTAATCATCTCATTTATATCTACAATTTCGTTAATAATTTTTTCGATTCAACATATATTGAACTCTCGTCTATTGATGCTAATGATCATCCCTTATCAAATTGGGACTTGTATTATAAATCAAACTAGCAATTCATTGCTTTTTGATTATTCTAATATTAATCCCATTATTATTTCATCGTTTATTGGTGCAAGTAAAAATATAATCGTTAGTTTTGTTGCTTTGGCATCATTATATTTTTGTGAATCTCAATTTAATCTAGTCTTCTTTCTATTTGTCATTACTGGAGTAAATATGAGCGCTTATATTATCTATAAGTTAAAGACTTTATAATTAGCTTCAACATAAGTAAAGATCGTTGTCAACACCATAAATCATGTCATATTTCCTGCCTTTAGAAATATGACATGATTTTATTTATATCTATTAATTCAGCCGTTAGATATTGTATCCCTGTAGATTTATTTATTAATTTTTTTAAAAATAATTTTGGGAGAAAATGATGAGACATCAGAATATAATGAAACTTAAAAGTGTAAGTTCTCTAAAAATAGTAGAACAGCACTGTCATAATCCAGGTAATGTCTTCATCAAGTTATATGATGAAGACATGAATGAATCTTACGTGTTTAATGCAAATGAAATTTATCTTGATGATCAACTTTTAGCTAGCTTAAGTGCTATTGATCTAAGAATAATATGTGAAATCATGCAAGACAGAAGAATAATGATTGAACGAGATAGAATCAATGAGCTTAAGAAAATTGAGGAAGTTAGTTTATAGTAAATAAACAACTAGTAATATTATGCGTTTATTTCGGATAAACTGAATAAAAAAGAAATATATTGGCACAGAGGTAGACAAGAAGAAGGTTAACATGATTATTGAACTAGACCCAATCATCACATTAAGAATTCAATCAGTTTTACATGATGATACTCTTAAGTATATTTTAGAGTGTCAAGGAAATGAAGGAGTGAAAATACAACAAAATTTACTTCATGATGATATTGACCCTGAAAACAATGTATCTAAAGAAAAAGAAATAATATAATGAGCACGAAATATTAATCGTTCACGTTGTGAAATGATATTACATATCGTTATGGTTTTTTTATTCCTCACAATTATAATAGGGGCTGTGGGTGGAAATAAAAAAGGCAGGATTAAGATACTATTCACCATATCAATCCCGACACACGTTTGCTACTATGATCTTGAATAGTGGCGAAAGTGTGCTATGGATTGCAGCTCAAATGGGACATGTTGTAAGTGAGTTGTTGATTAATACTTGCTAAAAACTGAATACAACTTTTGATCATAAATGTCGTAATGATGGGGAACAGGCAATTAATATTTCTTCTACGCCTCGATTTTTTAATTCTGTTAAAATACTAAGCTAAAATTTAGCACTTTCATTTCGGCTTATCCATATGCCAAGTAACTCTTTTTGTCCCTCCGTATCAATACCTAATGCTAAATAAAACGCCTTGTTGATAACACGTTTATCTTCTCGAACTTTAATGATTAAAGCATCCATATACACTATCGGATAGAGCTTATCTAATGGTCTGGTTTGTCAATTTTTCCTTCATCGAGCACTTCATTCGTGAAGGTCGATATCAGACCGTAGCGGAAATCTCCACACTGCCATAGTATAGTGCTCCCCAAAATTCATACCAGTGAAATTGCATTTTAAGAGAGTAAACTAAGCTCCTCAACGATGAGGAAAAGCAATGAGCACGAAGAAACCACGTAGTGCAAAATTCAAATTACAGGTGGTATTAGCCACGTTGTCGGGTAAAGAAACGATCAGTGATATCTGTCAACGTTTCGAAGTAGCCGAAAGCTTGGTACACAAATGGCGCAAACAAT
>CAYGUK010000184.1:0-4418 GCA_964352985.1 uncultured Legionellales bacterium | reverse complement strand
AAGTTTTTTTTATGAATTTTTGAATTTATTTTAATGGAGGGGTGAGAAGTTACAAACTATTTATAGATAATTTTGAATTGAACATTATTGATGTTATTCAGTTTCCTGAAATCGCCACAAATAATAATATAACAGCCACCCCCACGCTGATAAAAATATCACCCGGCACTCAACAAAATATTTATGGTGATTTTTCAGATCTCAAATTAATCAACTTACTTATTGATGTATTTAAATATCATTTAAATTTCGCCTAAAAAACACAATTGTTTTAATGGGATATATTTAATAGCTCAGTAATACCCCTTAAATAGTCTAGAAATCTGCATTACATTTATCTCTTATTCTTTCATATATTTTGTTCATTGATAATAATATTTAATAAAGAGGGACATAGTGTCAAGTTCATATAGCGCAGTAGAATCTCAATTATTAGTCCCACAACCCGCCTTAACTAAAAGTGAACGTTGCATTAAAAATACTTGCACAGAACATAATTCTTTTTGTCCCTGTTGTATTAATGACTATAATGCAAAAGCGGTATCTCAACGTGATAGATATGAACATAGTTCACGCAATGGATTTCTTTTATATAGATTAGATAGTAGAAAACCGCATACTATTTTCAACGAAGGAATGAGCGCCTATCAGTTTATCCGTTGTTTTGCCGACTGTTCTGATTGTTCAAGTTGCTCACCTTATCTATTATACTGTCTTTGTTATCCGGTTTTACTTCTTGAGGACGTTTTTTGTTTTTCTAATCACGATTCTGAAGAACGCTGCCCAAACCACAAATATATTGGATTGGTATTAGGGTGTAATTCAATTCAAGCACCTTTTAACTCGAATTGGTCAAAGCTAGCCCTCACCAAAAATTGGTCGAATGCAAAAGTAATTTCTCGAAGTTTCTGGTGGTATAACAGATCCACAAAATATTATACTTTTCTATTAGACATGAAATCGTATTTTGACTTTCAAAGGTTTTCAGATGATAATCCTCGAGCAAAAAAAATACCTGGATTTCCAGTAGAAGGTGGTGATGTCGGCGAAGCTTTTCCTGCTGATAGTCAAAAAATCGATAATCAACAAATTATTGCGTCACTTGACCCATTTGAATATAAAGATGAAATAAAAGTGACTTTTAATGAAAATTATTTTCGCTATGGCGAAGTAATTCGTGATTTTCAAGGGTTGGAAAATAATACGATTACAGTTTATGAGGATGAATTCGAGCAGTTTATTAACAAGCTTGCTCACATTCTAGGATTGAATATCATACCGGAATATCAAAGACAAAGTCAGCCTTCGCGACAATTTATGTATTAGATATTAACGATTGTTATCTATTGATTTCCTGCAAATATCATTGCACAAGCAGGTTCGCCTTTTTCATTTAATTTAACCTCAATATCTGGCACTTTGCCTATTCTCGGAGACGTCGTCAGCAATATTTGGCATTCTTTAATGCCATGACCATCATCAAATATGACTGAAGCATATTTTTGTTTGGGCACAAAGAAAGTGTGTGAATCACCTGCCTTCATTTCTTTTTTTGAAGCCACTATTTTTTCATCAATTTGAATGGCGATATCCGCTTTATTGCTGAGTTGATTACTAATAACAATTGCAACTTCATTTTCTGGCGTTTTTTGATCACTTGTTGATTTTGCAAAAAGTGCTGTAGAACAAAATGTAACTGAAATAATTAGTAACGTTTTTATCATCGAATTCATAAAACTCTCCTCCTTGGATTTAATCGTTTTATTTTGCGATTGAAAATAATCTAATATAATTGTCTGCCTACGTTATATAGGATTAATATGAATATTATAATAATACTTTAACTTATAAAGAAGTAGTCTCACAAAAAATAAAAGATAATTTTTTAAATCGATTCGATAAATGACAATGATGATTTAAATTTCAGATAGACAAAATATGAATACACCAAAGGACCTATTGCCAAACAATAGGTCCTTTGCTTTTTATTTATGAATGACTCATACCCCACAAACCAGCAGGCCAATTAAAAGGCACAACTGAATTAATTGAGGAAGTAGTTGAACGCACATTGCCTCCAATACCTTGCGAATCTAAGGCTAAATTTGCAGCCCAACACATAATGCCATTTATTTTTAAACCCGATGCTTTAATCGCACTATTGGTTTGTAATTCTGTCCAAAGCTTCGGTAACAAATCTGCAGGCACGCCTGGATTACCTGCGGTACTCGCACCGCCTGTATCAACTTCGCCATTATTGGTTTGTGCTAATACGCCAATATTAAATGAGGTATCAGGCCCAATAATATTCATGCTTTTTATTTTTGTTAACATAAAAGCCACTTGATCACCAATTTGGATATTTCCATTTTCAATACTATTGGGAATATTTCGCGAGGCATCATCATTATAAAATTGCGGATTGATATCATTAAAATAAATATTATAGCTCGCTAATTTCATTAATGCTTCGCCAGCAAAACCAATACCATCGGCATTGGTCCAAGGACAACTGTCGTGCGGGCAAACAATATCGGCAGCGCGTGGTGAAATTGAAAGAATCGCATTTGGATTATCACTTTTAAATTTTACAATTGCTGCGACAAAATCATTTATCGCTTTTTCTCTATCTGCTGTCGTGCAGGTGGTACCATTAGCACAACCTTCGCCATAAAGTGTTTCCATGTCGATATCAATACCATCATAAATCCGCTGATTATTTATTTTTAAATTATAAATATCATCCATGGCTTGTGCGAAATAATTAGACTCTGATAAACATTTTGCCCAAGCTGGTTTGGCCGGTAGTTTAGGAACATTAGGTTGCCCACTCGAGGATCCCCCCATATTCCAACCACCAATGCTAGCGAGTAAATGAATTTTTTGATTATTAAAAATATTGGGCTGCTGTTCGATAAGTTGTCTCAATTGATAAATTACATGTGGTGCGGAGGCATGTAAACTCGTCCAATAAGTATTATAAATTTCACCCGGTGTGCCTGGCGCATAGCCTGAAGGATTACTGGCGAAATTTGACCACCAACTTTGATCAACACTACAATTTTGTGCTGGCCCCGGCGCATTTTTAATGCCTTTACATTCCGGTATGGGACTACCACGACCAGCAATACCCGATCCATCACCCCAACAAAAAGGATAGTTAACCCAAAAGGCATCGATTAATGTGGTATAGCCCGATGCGCCTAAACTGGCTTCACCCCCACTTTTATCTTTGCCGTTAAATAGCCAGGTATCAGGTGAATCATAAGATTGGAAAAAACCGATCACACTGGTCGGCTTGTTAATCGTTGTGCCGAAACTAATTAATGAAAAGAGAAATAAGAAACAGAATAGAAATTTTTTCATTGTGAATTCTCCTCGAGTACTACGTTTTTATTTTAGATAACACCAGCTTATAGCAAAAACGATGATCTAAAATAATTTTCGTCACCCACGTTTTTAACGAAATCTGCTCACATCATCATTATCTCAAACAAGAAATTTTACAAGCTATTATTAATTTAAAAATTATACTGGGATATATTCTTTAAAAATAAATTTTATAGCAAATATAATCTAATGATAAAGCGTGAGGATTCATGCCCATCTCGATTATTGGACAATAATTTTCTTATAAAAAGATTTAAAACCTTTATTTAAAATAATATTTTATTTCTTTTTAATATCATCAAATAGTGTATTATTATGTACAATAACAAGAATAAATCGCACTTGTCGATATCGATAGAATCGTTAACTTCGCTTGTATATTACTGATAGTTTAGAAATGTTAAAAAAAGAATGATATTTTTAATTATAGTTGAAATAAAAACTCGGTTTCTAAAAACGTCTTTGCAACGCAAGTTCTAAATGTTCATGCATGGTTTCAACAAACTGAATATCATCCGGATTCGCTGCAATTTTATAATATTTTATGGCGTCAACTAAACACTTTTGGGATATTTTAAAATCTACTACGCTACATTTTTTCGAATTTAAATTGTCAACTGCTCGCTTTGCATCTATTTCCACAGCATTATCATTGCCATCATCAATCCCTGTCAGGATGACAAAATTATTCCATAGTGCATCAGCAACACGTTTTGCCATATCACGCACAAGCGCTTGGATATTAATTAAAGTCGGGTTAAGTTTTCCACTAGAAGTCATTAAGGCTTCGTGACCCAAATCGATTAATACAATTAATTTATCTATAGTAATGGGCGAACTTGCTTGATTTTGCATCAGGAGTTCATCAAATTTTTTATAAAATTCACTCGCTTTTTCATTTATACTCCTCAATAGTAATGCGGATTGACTAAAGCTCATATTTTTTGTTTCCTTGTTATTCTTGATGTTTATTTATACCCTTCGTGAATGAAAATTAGGATTTTTTTTAACAAAGACTTGATTTTTAT
>CAYGUK010000183.1:0-4441 GCA_964352985.1 uncultured Legionellales bacterium | reverse complement strand
GTCAAAAAACCTTACTGTATTGCAGTGATACCGTTATTATTTGAAACAAATAGCGAACATATTGTCGATGAAATTGTGGTGGTTGATTGTGACGAGTCAACACAGCTTTCACGTGCAATGCAGCGTGATAATGCAAGTGAAGAAATAATTAACGCCATTTTATCAGCACAATTCACTAGAGAAAAACGACTTGCAAAAGCTCATCATATTATTAACAATGATTCATCTGAAGATAACTTAAGGCAACAAGTTGATGCCCTACATCGTTATTTCATGGTAAATTAAATAAAATTTTATTTCGCGATTAACTACCATAATTTTTAAAAAGGATAATACATGACAACATTATCAAACAAAATTGTTTTTATTACAGGTGCTTCAGCAGGAATTGGTGAAGCCTGTGCAAAAGAATATGCAAAACATGGCGCAAATTTAATTATTACGGCAAGACGTAAAGATCGCCTAGAAAGTTTAAGTCAAGAACTTAGAAATGAATATAATGTTAAAGTTCTCCCCTTGACACTTGATGTTTGTGATAAAAATGCCGTGAATAAATGCATTAATGATTTGCCATCTGAGTTTCATTCTATCGATATTTTAATTAATAATGCAGGTGTCATGTTAACAACCGAAAAATTTCAAGATATCGATTGTGATTTATTTGACAAAATGATTGATACTAATGTTAAAGGTTTACTTTATGTAACAAAAGCCATCCTACCTCTGATGCTTAATAATAATAGAGGGCATATCGTAAATGTAGGCTCCGTTGCGGCAAATATTACTGTCGCGGGTGCGAATGTCTATGCTTCAACTAAACACGCCTTAAAATCCATCAGTGAAATTTTACGCATAGATTTATTAGGCACGCCTATTCGAGTTAGTCAAGTTGATCCCGGCCCTGTTCATACGGAATTAGCAACAGTGCGCTGGGATAAAGAAAGAGCGGATAAATTTTATAGTCAGTTTCAAGCCTTACATGCGTTAGATGTCGCAGAAAGTATTGTGTTTTGTACCAGTCGTAAATCTCATGTGAATATTGATAGCTTGTGTATCAATTCGATTGATGCTGCAGGTCCTTATTTAAATAACGGTAAACGACAAACTATCTTTGACTAATGTTTCACGATTAAGGTTAACGACGTAATTTATTTCTCTGAGTATGGTTTGGAAATAATTCATCTTGGGAAATTATCTTACTCAATTTTTGGCGTAAGAACTCTAGGTGACGTGATTCTAATTGACTAAATTGATGTTGTGTTATTTTTCGAAAGAATTGATCGAGAAACCGAACAAAGTCTATCATATCCTTATTATTGGGATTAAGTTTATCTTTTAAATAAAACATTTCACCGAGACATTTTGTTCGATGTTTTTGATATCGACCAAAATTCGGTTCAACACCTTGTAAACGATCTTGAAGTTTAAATATTTGAAATTTTTTATTATCTTCCAATTGAAAAAAATTTATTATTTTAGAAGCAAGTGCCATCATAATTAATATCAAAATATTCTTTGGGTTAACATTTTTACAATCCACATGTCTATGTATAGTCTGAAACAACAACATCATGGTTAAAGAGAACTTTGAAAAAAACTCTCTATTTTTCTTTTCTGGATCATCTTTTGTATATTTAAGATCGAAGTCTGAACTCATTTCAAAAAGAGATTGGAATTGTTCGTCATAAAATCCTAACTGCTGTAAAAGTCTTTTGTTATTTTTATTATGATGCTCATAAAATTGAATCAGATGATCGTGGAGTCTTACCAGATGGGTATGATCACCCTTGAGAGGAAAGGGTATAGAGAAATTTAAATCTTCAACTTCAACAAACACTTGTTCTTGTTCATCTTCTCTAAATTCAATAGATCGATTTTTATTATAATGCCTTGTTAAAAATAACTGTTCGGCTAGAAACACGCTCGATTGAAAGAAAAATAAAGATGAGAGAAAAATTTCACCTGGACTACTTTCGGGATCAAGAATAGAGTTTATACTTTTAATTAGTGTTGCTCCCCAAAATGCTAAACGCATTCCCCCTAGAGTACGACTTGGTTGCACTTGATTAGCGTATCTTTTAACTGTTGAAAGCATGATGTTAGGCTTAGTAACTAAAATTAAATTTTATATTGCATAAAACAATTTGTAATCATGATATTTAATAACCAATTAACGTATATAAATCCTAAATTAAATAAGCTACGTTAATAATACGTTAAGATAAAAAACACTTTAATAGCGGTATATATATTGGGACAAAACAAACTATTGCAAAAAAGTAAAACCAAGATTATATTTTTACCAAAAAATTGTAGCCAGAAATATCATGATTAAAAAAACAGCTTCGATAATAATTACTTATATTATTTTTACCGCCTCCATTATCTATGCAAATAATATAGCCTTCTTTAATAATAACATTTGTCCTCCAGAATACAGTCTTTCAGGCTCATTATCACCCATGTCAATTTATGATGCGTTAAGTCCAATGCCTTGCATGAATGATAGTGGTTGGTGGTATTTTGTGGGATTAATTCACGATGATCAGCATCAAGCACACAGCTTGCAATATCAAATTATCCGTCATCCGATATATCAATCCGCTTTTGGCTTAGGTATTCTTGGATTTAGTTTTAATTACGATAATAAATCGTATTATTTATGGAATGCTTCACCTGATATCTTTTTTAATAGTTTGGGTTGCATTAAAGATGAAAAAGCAACACCAAATCAATTTGAAATTAAATTAAATAATTGTCAATTTACCCAATTCAAACAAAACGCAAATATGACATCTTTTCATGATTATTTTCAACATGATCCAACGGATACTACCCATTCAGTGGGACAATTACATGCGCGATATATTTTAGATGCAAATGGTCTTGGAACAATTATGACTTCCGCCACAACATCAGAGTTAGTAAATTATCAACTCCATTTTACGTTACAAGATAATACCGGATTATTACCTGAAGGATTTAATGGGTTTGTCGGCCCTATCAATTCATCAATGGATTCTTCAAGCGGTAAATTATCCTGGGAATATACGATGCCTGAAATGCAACCGCTGAGTTGGAACATAACCATCACGCCAATCTACACTGATGGTACCATTAAACATCCACTCACTTTTCAACACCAACTTAAATCAGATGATCATTTATGGATGGATAGACAAACGTTGTATCAGCCACAACAAAATTCAACTAATCATCAGCCTTACGCAAAAGCGATGACAAAAATAGAAAATAAATTATTAAGTATCGATACCAACACAAATCCTTCACAGGAATTATATTTTGGAACGTGGATGGCATTTTGTATCCATCATGGTAAACATAAAAACACTTGTGGTGATGTCACAGCATTTTGGCAACCAGGGACAGCAACCAATAAAATGGATTCTAATATAAATGCGACTCATGGATTTTTTAATTTATTTTCAATTTCGAACAAAGCAAATCAACAAATGCCTGTGAGTAATAATTTAACGGCGTTAATATCACCTGATAAAAATCAATTTCCATATCGTGTGATAAATGATCCACGTGCTGTTTTTACTTCAGGTTTAAGTGGTCATCATTATGCGAAAGTTGTCTATGTGACAATTGATCGTGATTCCAATATTGGCCGCCTGCTAACAAATGATCGATACCGTAGTACAGAACCTATCGTATTAAAATTTATAGCCCTCTCAAAGAAAACTGAAAATAAACTAGTCGATAATAATAATGTCTTTTATGAAGGCGCAGCTAAAATAGCATTATGCGATAGCATCGATCCTTATAATCAATATTGCCAAAAAATAGGTAGCGGTTTTATCGAACAAATGGGATATAACTAAAAAATCACCGTCATATTGAAAACATCGAGATACCGGCAACACCAATCGCACCAATTGATTTAGCTTTGAGTAAATCAGATTTATTCATGCCACCTAAACAATATACCGGTAAGCTTGTCGATGAAATTAGATGTTCTGTTTTATCCCAGCCTAACGGTAACACTGCTTGATGAGATGCAGTGGGTTTAACAGGGCCAATGACAATAAAATCAGCATCTAATTTTTCTGCTAATTTAATTTCTTCTGAGTTATGACATGAAGCACCCAAAAGCTGATGTTTAGGTATGGGTCTTTGGTTATATTCTGATAATTGTTTTGATTTTAAATGGAGACCATCTGTATTTTCGGTTATTTTAAAGTTCATCAGTAATAACGATTGATATTTACTGCAAAGCGTTTTAATTTTTTCAATCTGCGTAAAATCATCACTGCGAAATTGAACTAATTTGATCCCTTCTTGCAATTGTTGTTCTAGCTTCGAGATATTCATTTTTTCAGGGGTAATGCAATACAATTCCGGTAAACGTAATCTTGGTAACACTTTTTTATTTGCTTCCGGTAAATCTAGAACAAATAACTCATGATAATCGACC
>CAYGUK010000182.1:0-4552 GCA_964352985.1 uncultured Legionellales bacterium | reverse complement strand
ATCATCATTAAATTTTGTTAAATCTTCATCTAAAAACTGTAATTGATTTTCGACCTCTTTAACGGATTCTGCAATCCGGTTTTTTTCGATCAACGCCGCTTTTGCTAAATCTTCACGATTTTTGGATAACGCGAGCATTGCTTTTTCTTGCCATTCATGTTCTTTATCAGCTATTAACTTTAATTGTCGTTGAATATGTTTTTTCTCAGCAATAGTTTTGGCCGCACTTGAACGCACTTCAACCAACGTATCTTCCATTTCTTGAATGATATTTCTGAGCATCTTCTCAGGATCCTCAGCACGATCAAGAATTGCGTTGATATTAGAATTAATAATGTCGCTGATTCTTGAAAATATACCCATGGTTATTCTCCTAAATGTTATTTTCTCTATCTCTGTTATAGCAAGCGCTATGCCAACTTTTGAAAAAGAACTTAACTTATTGTTTTGTTATGTTTTTTTATCAAAAGTCGATTTTAATTGAAATTTTATTGTGGTACTATAAACTAATTAATAGTTACTTTAACCAGTATTTAATTAATATGACCACTTTAGACAATTCAATTTTAGGTGAATCTCTCGCTTTCCAACAGATCTTGGATCAAGCATCAAAAATTGCGAATCTCAGTAAACCTGTTTTATTGATTGGGGAGCGAGGTACTGGGAAAGAAGTCATCGCTTCGCGTATCCATTATCTCTCAGAGCGTTGGGAAAAACCGTTTATAAAATTAAATTGCGCCACGTTATCAGAATCTTTACTCGAAACAGAATTATTTGGGCACGAAGCCGGAAGTTTCACGGGTGCCGTTAAACGTCACATAGGACGTTTTGAAATGGCCCATCAGGGAACACTATTTCTCGATGAATTAGCAACAACCTCCCTACGTTTACAAGAAAAATTATTACGTGTTATCGAATACGGTGAATTTGAACGTGTCGGTGGCAGTGAAACTTTATCAACGAATGTGAGAATTATCGCAGCGACAAATGTTGACTTGCCAACCATAAGTCAGCAAGGAAAATTTCGCGCGGATTTGCTTGATAGATTAGCATTTGCTGTTATCACACTACCACCATTACGTGCGCGTGATGAAGATATTTTAGTATTAGCTGAATATTTTGCTGTCGCTATGGCAAGAGAATTAAATTGGGCTTTTTTTCCAGGCTTTAGTGAATCAATAAAACAAGCATTGTTAGATTATCCATGGCCTGGGAATATCAGAGAATTAAAAAATTGTATCGAACGCGCGGTATTTAACTGGCCAACGCCAACTAAATCGATTAATCATATTGAATTTGATCCCTTTGCATCACCCTATCGACCCCAATCTCTTAATCCAACAGAACACCCACTTTCGAAAAATAAAAAAAATCCTTTTTCATATTTAGAAGATTTTCATAAGCAATCGATGACACTCAAAGATTATTTAAAAAATCTCGAGCAACAATTAATTCAACAAGCACTACAAAATAATCAATTTCACCAACGAAAAACCGCTAAAGCATTAGGGATCACATATCATCAATTACGCGCGTTGTTACGTAAATATTCAATGTAAACGCTAGGATTTTCACTTTTCATCTGGCACAATTCAGCATCAATCACATAATATGGATAAGCGATGGATAAAACGTATAACCCACAAACTATCGAACAAAAATGGTATCAACACTGGGAAAATCATGATTATTTCAAACCTAGTGGCGTAGGTACACCTTATTGTATTATGATACCACCCCCAAATGTGACGGGGTCTCTACATATGGGACATGGTTTTCAACACGCCATTATGGATGCGCTGACTCGATATCATCGTATGTGTGGTTATAATACCCTTTGGCAACCAGGTACCGATCATGCTGGAATTTCCACACAAATGGTCGTCGAAAGACAATTAATGAATGAAGGCTTAACCCGCCATGATTTAGGCCGTGAAAAATTTGTTGAACGCGTTTGGCAATGGAAGCAAGAATCCGGTGGTATTATTACTCAGCAATTTCGTCGCCTGGGTGATTCTGTTGATTGGTCTCGCGAAAGATTTACCTTAGATGATGGCTTATCCCATGCCGTCAAAGAAGTTTTTATCCAACTCTATGACGAAGGTTTAATCTACAAAGGTAAACGGCTTGTAAATTGGGATCCGGTTTTGCTAACGGCAATTTCAGATCTCGAAGTGATCCCCAAAGAACATCAAGGCAGTTTATGGCATATTAAATATCCGCTTAAAAATAGCGAAGAATTTATCGTTGTAGCAACGACTCGTCCGGAAACAATGTTAGGCGATACGGCAGTTGCCGTTCATCCAGAAGACGAACGATATCAACATTTAATTGGTCAAAGCATTTTATTACCTTTAAGTAATCGTGAAATTCCTATTATTGCTGATGATTATGTCGATCGTGAATTTGGTAGTGGTTGCGTCAAAATTACACCTGCTCACGATTTTAATGATTATGAAATTGGTTTACGGCATCAATTACCGATGATCAATATTTTTACGCCGAATGCGCATTTAAATGATCAAGTTCCAGCAATATATCAAGGCCTCGAACGCTTTGCCGCAAGACAAAAAGTCATTGATGATTTACAAACTCAAGGTTATTTATTAAAAATTGAAAAACACACATTGAGTCTTCCTTATGGTGAAAAATCAAATGTTGTCGTCGAACCTTATTTAACTGATCAGTGGTATATGTCGATGTCTTCGCTTGCAAAACGCGCGCTCGAAGAAGTCAGTTTCAGTAACATCAAATTTGTACCGGATAATTGGCACAAAATTTATAATCAATGGTTGGAAAACATTCAAGACTGGTGTATCTCAAGACAGTTATGGTGGGGACATCAAATTCCCGCCTGGTATGATGAACATGAAAATATTTATGTCGGTCACGATGAAGAAGACGTGAGACAAAAATATCATCTCGAAGACACTTTAATTCTAACCAGAGATATGGATGTTTTAGATACTTGGTTTTCTTCAGCATTATGGCCTTTTTCAACATTGGGCTGGCCAGAAAAAACTGAAAGTTTAAATACTTTTTATCCCACTAATGTATTAGTCACTGGTTTTGACATTATCTTTTTCTGGGTCGCCCGCATGATCATGATGGGCTTAAAATTTACCAATGATGTTCCCTTTAAAGAAGTTTATATCACAGGCTTAATTCGTGATAGTGAAGGGCAAAAAATGTCGAAAACAAAAGGAAATGTTTTAGATCCGATCGATTTAATCGATGGTATCGACCTCCCTAATTTAATCCAAAAAAGAACAGCGAATATGATGCAACCGCATTTAGCTGAAAAAATAACAAAAAATACAGTAAAAGAATTCCCTGATGGCATTCCTGCTTATGGTACTGATGCCTTAAGATTTACTTACTGTGCGTTAGCAACACCCGGTCGTGAAATACGATTTGATATAAATCGACTTGAAGGTTATCGAAATTTTTGTAATAAAATTTGGAATGCGGCTCGTTATATTGTTTTAAATTGTGAAAATAAAGACAATGGTTTTAATAGTGAGGAAAAAACATTTAGCGTTGCCGATAGATGGATGCAAGCGACATTACATCAAACGATCAAAAATATTCATCAACATTTTGCAACATACCGTTTCGATTTACTAACACAACAATTGCACGAAACCATTTGGAGTGAATTTTGCGATTGGTATTTAGAATTATCAAAACCAATTTTATATGACGAAAATGTCGCTGAATCACTGCAACGCGGCACACGCCACACATTAATCACGGTGTTAATGTCATTATTGAAACTCGCTCATCCCATCATGCCGTTTATAACAGAAGAAATTTGGCAAAAATTACAAGAATTAACGTCTTCGACTGAAGACACGATCATGCTAGCAGAATTTCCTCAATACGATGAAAGTAAAATCGATGAAGAAGCGCTATGCGATATTAATTGGATTAAAAGCGTGATCCTCGGAATTCGAAACATTCGTGGTGAAATGAATATTTCGCCTAATAAAAAATTGCCTATATTTTTCTACCAAGGTTCAACGAAGGATCAACAAAATCTCGGACAATATAAAACCTTTTTAATATCTTTAGCCAAGCTTGAAGATATTACTTGGTTATCACAAAAAGAAACGCCCCCACCTGCTGCAACAGCACTTGCCGGCGAGATGAAAATTTTAATTCCTTTAAAAGGTTTAATTGATGTCACGGCTGAGACTATACGACTCAATAAAGAAATTGAAAAAATAGATAAAGAGATTTCAAAATTAGAAAGCAGATTAAATAACAAAAAATTTGTCAATAATGCACCGAATGATATTGTTGAAAAAGATAAAATTCGCCTGCAACAATTTCAACAAAACATTAATAAATTACGTGAAGAACAAGAAAAAATTAATACTTTATAAAGGAAAAATAATTATGGCAAAAACGGTTAATTTTGAAAAATCACTACAGCAACTTGAAACCATAGTTGAAAAAATGGAAGCCGGTGAACTATCACTAGCAGACTCTTTACAACAGTTTGAACAAGGGATTAACTTAATCCGTCATTGCCAAAGTTCATTAAAAA
>CAYGUK010000181.1:0-4611 GCA_964352985.1 uncultured Legionellales bacterium | reverse complement strand
GGATTCTTAAGGGGAGAATCGCGATTATCCCCTTAAGTGCCGTTAGCCTGGCTTTGCCAGGTTAGGCAGTATTATCAGGGGAACTATTCAGCATTTATGCTGAATAGTTCCAAATTATTTAAAACAAGCAAATAATAATATTTGCTTTTACAGTTTTAAAGCGGGTGCAATCTATAAACCCACTGCCATGAGAAAGCCTACACTATGAAAATTTTATATTGTATATCATGGGAAATGATTTCGTTATTTCAAGTATTATGGATATAGAGTAATCATTCAACGTAAAAATGCTAAGCCACTTAAAATTAATAGAAATGCGATAACAAAAGCAATTGATGAATGAAAATTTAATAATAACCCAACGAACAAACTACCTAGTCCTCCCGTTAACGCCACAACAGATCCAGTAACACCTAATATCCAACCTTGTTGCTGATTGTTAATTCGATCAGAAAAAAGCGGCAATACATGTACTGCTGCAACACTAAATGAAACTGCAGTTAATATCACTAAAAGCCAAATAACCCAATGAGTGTGGGTGAGAATGATTGATAATAAACACAATGCAAGTAAGCGATAACTTATCTTGGCAATCACAAGATAATTATAATTTTTTAATAGCATGGGCAATAAACCTAGCCCAACACCCAAACCCAAACCCACCACACTGAGTAAGTAACCAACATGAATTGCTGAGTAATGCCATGTTTTATTCACATAATAGGGCAGATTGATATAAAATAGTTGCCAACCTAATTGCGTTAAAATATAACTGATCAATAAATATTTTATCTCAGGTAACTTAAATGCCGCAAAGAAAAGGCTAAATGCACGATGAAATTTTATGTTCACCTTGTGTTTTACCAATGTGTTATTTTCTTGAAAAAAGAAGAATAAAAATATTATATTTAACCCAGCGAGAAATGCAGCAAAATAAAAAGGCGTTTTAATATTTAAACCAGTAATATAATTTGAATTAATCAAGGTTGCTCCGATTAATGGACCTATTACTAATCCTAGTGTCACGGCAAATAATACGAGACCTAAATAAATTGATTTATGTTGTGGTGGTGATTTATCAATGATTGCTGCTTTGGCAATTGCTTGATCGCCTGATGTCACACCGCCAATCAATCGTGAAATGATAAAAAGCAACAGAGTGTGAAAACTAAGAGCCACTGCACTTAACGCAAAACTGCAACTTGCAATGAGTAGACATGTGATCAACGCTTTTTTACGGCCAATTTTATCTGACCAATCACCGAGTAAAGGTGCGCTTAGAAACCAAGCAAAATAATAGACACCAATTATCAAACCATAATAAAAATGGATTTGATTTTTAGTTAAGTGATTAACCATTTGATTTGGCTGGTGTGAATTAAATAAAGAAGTGAGGACAGGAAAAATAATGCCTTGCCCCATACCATCTATAAATAAAACAAGCATCAACGCGAAAAGCGCCGTGCGAAAATTGTTACGCATGGATGTATCCTGTTGTTTGGTTAATGAGAAATTAAGGGGAGTTAAAAAAGAGAAAAAGAAAGACGATTTGAAAAAGTGTATTATAACGATTCAAGTTGTGTAGAGCAAGCATTCGATGTGACAAAAGTATCTAAAGACTGATTTTACGAATTAAAATTAAATTGAAATTAAGTTATTTAAGGGACTCAACCAATTATCATGTAATGCTATACCCGTTTAAACCACATTTATCAACAGTTTATAAAAAGCCGGAAGAATAAATACGATATAATATTTCCGAATAATAATTTTGGAGATGTTATATACCATATTAAGATTATCGTGAAACCGCATTAATATTAAGAAGTTTGCGCCATGTTGTTTTTATAGGCGACCATTTTTGTTTGGAATAAAGAAATCTTGGTCATTTTATTAATTTTCAGGTGATTTCAGTTACCAAGGATAAAAACCAAATTAATATTTTATTAGATTAAAAAACAATGATCTTTAAGAATTATTACTAGGGATAAAAAAAGTGTGAGTAGTTTTCTACTCACACTTTACATGATTTATAATGGCTTATCTTCTATTTAAGATTCATAACGAGTAAACCGGAATCATTATTACAATTCGCCGTCGAAGAACTTAGTAAGTTTATTTTATATCCATAGGGTGGAAAATAACCCTTTTGACTATCGGGCTGTGGAATAAATTGATAATCACACTTTTGTTTTAAATCCGTCTCACCTTGATAGGCTTCATAGGTAATTGTAAATGTTTTGTCGCCCCGCGTGGGATACGCTAATTGATATTGAACTTGTAAATTTTTATCTGCTGTTTGAGAGGGAAATGCATCTTTACTGGGAATGGAACTATTACGTTGTAATTTGAACGTGACATCAGATGACTGTGTGAGAATATTACAAATATAACGACCGTCTTTCGTCACACAAGGTTGTGGTTGATTGATAGAGAAAGTGACAGAAGTTATTAGCGCACTATTTAATATTGATAATATTATTATGTTTTTTAGTTTCATATACTACCTCATCAGTTGAATGGAGCCGATATTGTTAATGATAATAGTTAGTAATCCTAGCGATAAAATTCACCTCTATTTATCCGTATATTTACTTGACTTATTTCACAGTATTTCATTTAATTTGCACAAATGAATGATTAAGCAGAATAAATTGTGACAAAATTAAAAAGTGATTATATTCAAGGTTTCTTAATAGAAGATTGGCACGTACGAGGCCATATTGTTCGCTTATCTAATACATTACAGTCTATCATGTTGCAACATGCTTATCCTAAATCATTAGGACAATTTTTAGGTGATGTGTTAACGGCAACTTGTCTTATGACATCTACCATTAAATTTGAGGGTGATTTAACTTTGCAAATGCAAAGTGATGGTGTGTTAGATATGTTGGTCGCAAAATGCAATCATTTATTTCATTTACGTGGTTTAGCCCGATGGGATGTCAGTGCCTTACCCAATGAGTTAAATACGGCAATCGGAGAGGGCCAAGTCTTGGTGACGATTTCTCAACAAGATAGTGCCAAAAATTATCAAAGCATTATTGATATCGTAGATGGGAGTATCGCCAAAAGTTTACAAAATTACTTTTTACGCTCAGAACAAATCCCGAGTTTAATTTGGCTTAAAAGCCAAGAAGATGAAGCTTATGGCGTGTTAGTCCAGGCTTTGCCAAATGATCAGCAACAAGAAAATTGGCAGCATGCTAAGTCCTTGTGGGAAAAATTTGATATCAATGAATTAGCTCAACAATCTAATGAAGCATTATTCAAAGACTTAAGTGAAATTGTTGATGTGCGAGTTTTTGCTGAAAAACCAGTGAAATTTCAGTGTCATTGTAATGAAGAACGCATGGAAAAAGCACTACAAACTGTGGGTTATGATGAGATTAATGATATTTTAGAAGAAAAACAAACAGTTGTGTTAACTTGTGAATATTGTTCACGTGAATTTAGTTATAATAGAGAGCAAGTTCAACTCTTTTTTGATCAATTAAAATAATATTTTAATGGTTTTTATATTCTATAATTTAAATATAAGATATTTAATATAGAGTTATTTAAATAAAAATAACCTAGTATCTATATCTTTAAAATTACCGTATAATTATAGATGATAACGAAGCTAACGATTAAAAAATATTCGAGGATTAAATGAACAAAAAAATTCTTTTAACTTTATTTCTATCTGGTTTATCTCTACCCGTTATATCTTTAGCTGCAGGTAGCGGCGTTTTACAAGGTGAGTGCGTGCAAAATCTAAATTGCAAAGCGCAGTCAGCAGGTGTCTGGGGTGGATATAAATTTGATTTAGCGCAAGCAAATTGCACGAACGCAGATAATAAAAACAAGGTAGATTTGAATACCTCGCTTTCTACAACGGGTTTCAATGGTGATATTCCTAACGCAGATGTTAAATTCCAATTTGATGCAGCTTATTATAATCCTGGTACAGGTATCTATTGCACTTACCAGCAAATTAATCCTGATGGTAGTGTGAATGACGATGGCTTTGCAATCCAAACATCTACAATTGCACCACAATATGGTTGGACCAATAATACAAGTTGGCCTGGTGGGATATGTAGCGCAGGCTTAGGTTCATGTAAATATACGTTTATCTCCCCTACATGTAATGAAATTAAAAATCTTATGCAGCTATTTCCATTTTTATCAAAATATTATAGTCAAGATTGTACGATTTAATTTTACTAATTTGATAAGAGGAGATTTAACTCCTTTTATCAAATTTTCAAATTTATAAAACATATCCTAAATATTTTTTTTTACAGCGCAATTATTTTTTTGTGGCAATTATTTGAATCATTTTAAAAAGCGAAACAACTTCTGCTAAATTTAAGTCATGTGTGAGATTCGTTTTTAATTGATTCATTCTCTCATCATCAATAAGGGATTTTTCGATTAATTTTTTCGATATATCTTCGATACCCATGAGATGAAGTTTAAAATCTTCGTTATCTAATAATGGTTGAAATACTTGTTGTTTATTGATAGTTAAATTTAATTGTTTAAAAATAGTTGGTAGTTTATAAGTGAGCGTCCGCTAAATCACCTAGTTGCCCACAACAGCACTCCAATGATAAGGCA
>CAYGUK010000180.1:0-4624 GCA_964352985.1 uncultured Legionellales bacterium | reverse complement strand
GTACCTGTCATGCTCATATTATGGAATGGTCCACCCCAATAACCTCGCCAAACCTTTGAGCTCCGTTTTTTACTAATCGTACTACTCAAAAGTGATTGGCGGTAATCGTATAAATTGAACACACCCATCAATATGATGAATAAACCCGGACCGAGTAAAAAACCTAAAAAAGCAACACAAATGAGCAATGAAATTACTGGACCTATATATTTCAAACTTAGAATTAACATCACAACAATAAAGATAGTAACAATATAAGTTCCAAGATCTGTACTCCCAGTGTTGTTAGTTACCAAGCTTGCTTTATATTCACCTTTAGTTGCTTTGATAATCGCATTAATACCAGCACTTACACCCTGATCAAATTCACCCTTTTTGAAAAAGGGAGCCACTTCATTCCGAATAATTAAATCTGAAATAGCATCCGTTAATTGACCTTCCAAGCCATAGCCAACTTCAATACGCATTTTATGTTCTTTTAAATAGATTGAAAAAATAACGCCATTGTTATTGGCTTTAGCCCCAGCTTTCCATTTTTCTGCTAAAGCAATAGAAAAATCTTCGAGATTTGATCCCTCTAAGCTAGGGAAAATTGCAACAAAGATTTGAGTAGAACTTGCTTTATCATAATCTGCTAATTCATTATCAAGTTTTGTTACGGTTTCTGGTGTTAATATTTTAGCGTAGTCATTAATGTAATTTGTTGGTTTAGGCGGGACTTTAAGTTCCCCATAAACCGAAACCGTTAAAAATAAAATAATGGCACTGATAAATAACTTTTTAATTAACATTAAAACTGTACCTTAGGTGCGACATCTGCTCCCTCATGTGCTTTAAAATATTGCACTTCTGTAAAACCAAATAAATGCGCAATAATATTATGTGGAAAAACTCTAATAGTTGTATTATAAGCTTGTGCCGCTAAATTATAGCGTCTTCTTTCAACGGCGATTCTATTTTCAGTACCTTCCAATTGTGATTGTAATGTTAGAAAGTTCTGACTTGCTTTTAGGTCAGGGTATCGCTCTACAACGACTAATAATCTCGATAATGCTGAACCCAACTGTGCTTGAGCCTGCTGAAATTGTTGGAATTTTTTAGGATCTTGGAAAGCTGCTTGACCAAGACTACCTGTTGCTTTTGCACGAGCATTTACCACATCGACAAATGTCGATTTTTCATGCGCAGCATAACCTTTAACTGTGGCAACTAAATTTGGAATTAAATCCATCCGTCGTTGATAGACATTTTCTACTTGTCCCCAGGCCGTATGAACTGCTTCTTGTTTAGAAACTAAACCATTATAACTAGAACCTAAAATTGCGATTAATATGACAATGACTACACCAGTGCCAATGAATATTGTTGTAGAACGTTTCATGATACAACCTTGTTTGTTAATTAGTTAATATTTAGATAGTTAGGATGACATGTCAATGTTTTTCGCGATTTTAAGTCCATTTTCAGGCTCATAGTCTATACTAAATCCAATAACATGCACAATTGAAATAAGAGGAAATTCATCATGAAATTCAGGAAATCTTTGATTTATACCTTTATTCTTCTAGTATTTCTATTTAGTCGAGCAAGTGCAATTGTGCCTCACAATGATGAACTACCTCATAATCAATTTCCAAATGATGATCAACAAATTGGTCAATCATGTAAATTTACGAATTTACCTGAAAATTTCATAAAAAAGCACAAACTCGAACAAAATAAAATTGTTAATTGCACGATGAAAACTCATAACAATAAAAAATATTTTACGGTAATGACGACCTCAAAAAAATCCTTACATTATGTGGAATAAATCGTTATAAGTTTGTTTTTAGTTTTTTCTTAAATAAATTAAGACTTGGCGCTTGGATTATGACAGTAAATAACACCACACCAAATGCTATCGATTGAATTGTCCACCAATAACTTAAGTTATCAGGAATCGAAAAAGCTAAGGCAATTGGAATTGCACCACGTATCCCACCAAAACTAGCTACTATTTTTTCGTTAAAAGAAAATTTTTCTTGGAGTGGGCAAATATTTAAACTAAAAATAACACTACCTAACCTTGCAACGATAATACTAATAATTGCAATTATCATAGCGTACCATCGTTCTTTAAAAATAGTAATAGTAGTTGTGATCCCAACTAGGATAAAAATGCCACTATTTGATACTAAAACAATTGTTTCCCAAAATTTATCTAAAAATTGGTCATGCTTTACATAGTGATTTTTATTTGAAAAATCACCAATCATTAAGCCCAATATTAATTCACTGACTATACCTGAAACCGATAAAATATTTTCGGCAAAAATAAAAGTGAAATAAACTAACATAACTGTTATAAATGCTTGAGATACTTGATCGCGAGTGATCTTTAAACATAGTCTAGCAATGAATCCAAATATAATTCCAATTAAAATGCCACCCACGATATTTAAACTTAAGTGTGAAATAAAATAATTAAGGCTGCTAAATTCATGTGTTGGTAATGCAATCCTGATTAAACTATTAAATAATACAATCACAATGACTTCTGTTATCACACTTTCACTATGTAATAATGCTAACACATGAGTTGGTATTTTTATGGATTCTAAATAATCTGAAATAGCTTCTGTTGTTGACGTTGATAAAAGAGCTGCTGTAATGAAAGCAGCTATCCACGGAAATCCCATGGGATGATTTATCCCGTAATATAAACCTAAACTAAGCAAAATAAACGTCATTAAAAAAATCGTTATAATAATGATCATTTGTTTTATTAATTGGGTTAGCTTAGCCGCATGTTTAAACTTTGTTGACTCCCTGAATATAATGGCGGGCACAAATAACGTATTAATTAGAAAACTAAAATTTGTGGTACGAATCCCAGTATCATGTCCTAATCGCACAAATACTTCTGAAAAACAAAATCCAACGACAACGAGTAGAAATACATAGGGTACCCGGATCTTCTGCATTAAATTTTTTAATAAAATACAAATCAAGAAACAAGCTAATAAAAATAACATGCCCTCATTACTCATCACTTCCATCTTAAAACACCTATCTCTATCCTAATTGAAATGGAATAAACGTCTTGCTAATTTAAATCATAAAATCAATTATGTCGATTTTTCATTTTGTTAAATTTAAGGAAAAGAGAAAACAAATTATTAATATTAATCGAGAAAACGAAATCACATTATCAATCACAGATAAAAACAAAAAAAAATTTTATTAATTCAATCTATGTAGAAAAATCAGGACAAGAAAATGATATCATTTCGCTAACATGGTGTTAGGCATAATTCCATGAACTTTTTCGCTTAAACTATTTTCACGAATCGAGTTCTCGGTTAAACATAATTCTATTTAGTTGCTAAACCAATTCTGCAGAAGAATGTTCACCCTGCACACATTGATTCCAATGTTGTAACGCCTCGAGTTCTGTCGTGAAGGCTTGAGCTGGGCCAAAACCACAGGCAGTGCAAGCCATTAAATAGTGTGTACGAGCTTGATTTTCGTTGGAGATCAATGCAGTGTTATAACAACCCATTATTGAACCACACATCGTACACGGCTTAGCGTTTTTAACATTAATTCCATTTAACTTCGTTTTGCGTTTGTTCATCGTTATTAACAATGATACCTCTTTAAATCCTTGTCCTGATGTAAGCTTGTTAGCATCAGAATAACAAGTTTGTTGCGACGATTTAATTTAACTTACTGAATAAATTATAAAATATTCACTAAGTTGAATTACCCTTGTCTTTTCAACTTGCTTCAATGTGCGAAATTATAGCATTAAATTTTCTGGAATTCCTTAACAAATGCTGCAGTAAGTATCAGATTATTGCCTATCTAAGTATCAGAAATTTGCAGGGTTGGTGTGACTTTAGAAATAATTGACTTTGTCATCAAATGAAAGGATGTTAAAATTAACTGTATTATTTCCTATAATAAATAAAACTAACGTGACGTTAACTCTGTTTTAACTTTTCATCATTGTTTTCTGAGTCGCGAAGCTACTGGCGGTTTATTATATTCAACAGTTGTTGATGTATTTGGATCAAAAAAATCAAAACTACTTAAGCCTGTAAAATTTTTTGTATTAATCAATTTTAATTTCTCAAATATGATATCGGAATGAAGAGCGCTTCAATTATTTTTTTAAATAATAAAATTAACGTGTTTCCGAATGACAAATCTTGTGTGAGTAGTTCACTTTGAATATCCCCTTGCTCAAGAATTTGGAATAAATCAGCAGAATAGAGTTGCTTTTTTAATATTAAATAATATGCTTTCTCTCTACCACGTGTAGTTTCAAAATGATCTAAATAATTTTGTGAGCCTACTTTCCGTGTTAAATCTACTGATCTAATAAGCGTACCATGCTCGACTAATTGAGGTATATTATTAAAGTGTTGAGATGCCTCGTATACCGTTAATTCTGATACAAAATTATTTTCAACAACTCTTTGGGCGTTTTCCCATGAAACTTTTTGTTGATAATTATTAATAGACACAAAATAAAGAAAGGGTGAACAGATTTTAATAACATAATCAGTTAATATCGTATCATTCACATCAAGTGTTGCTCCATATAAAATACAAAAACTTCCACAATGTATTAAAC
>CAYGUK010000179.1:0-4766 GCA_964352985.1 uncultured Legionellales bacterium | reverse complement strand
GTCTCTACCTTTCTCGTCTACCTTTCTCGATAACTCATTGGATTGCCTTTGCTTTATTGTACTCTTTCGATTTTGACACTGGCTTTTAATAAAGACATGTTTGTTCCTCTATTGGTTAATTAAATTTGACCACACCTGACTTTGAACTTCTAAGCAACGAAATTGCTTTTTATGCAATATCACTGCTTCCCCGTCGGCTAGGCGTTTGATTTCATCGGGGTGGATAATAAAACTTTTGGCATTTCGGATTGAGCCAAGACCTGCTTGTTTGTTGATGTTTAATTATGAGGTAAGTAACCCCACAAGAATACCACCTAGAAAATCCAGAAATAAAATGTTAGTGACTTTGTAATAATAGGACGTTAATAAATTGCGGTAATAAGGTGGTAGGTTCAATCTGTTTTCGCCTGATTTGTGGTGAAAGATTAAGTACGGTTATTAAATATTGCCTTGGGTCAATTTTATTGATTAGACAAGATTGGATAAGGCTATACCAAATTGCAGAGCGATTTGCAGAGGTTTGATTCCCCATGAATAACCAATTTTTACGTCCTAGTGCAAATGGTCTTATCTGATTCTCAGTTAAGCAATTACTCATTTGTGTGTCACCATAATCAATATAGCGCGAACACTTGAAAATGGGACAAATAAGTTCTAAGTCATTGCGAGCGTAGCGAAGCAATCCATGCGATTTACAGATAGATCGCATGGATTGCTTCGCTACGCTCGCAATGACGTTGACAGTAGATTTGTCCCATTTTCAAGTAGCTGTGCTATATAGCGAAATAACGCTAGTTGATTATTTTTCAAATAAGTTAGCACTTGCCCTAAAGCACTTTTTGGAAGTGAGTTTGCCTTTGCTGCTAAAGAGAAAATTGTTTCTAAAACAGGTTTGGCTTTTTCTTGGCATACTTGATAACGTTGTTCGATAGAGACTTCTTTTTGCTCTCGTTCAATGTCATATAATTTAGTAATCAGTAATAATAATTGACCGGCGTTTCATCGGCTTGCATTAATCTTACTTTGGAACACTGCTCCCAGGCTGATCCATAATGGGTTGCAATAAGTCAGCGCCATTCATTACCCAATTCCCTAAGGTGTTGTCAGGAATATCGATGTCTTGTTGTTTTAATATTTTAGATTGACGATAAAAGGGTAAATGATGTTGGTATTTTTTAATGGCGACATCGGTTATTAAACTTGCATCCGCTAAACATTTTGGTAATGCTTGCTCTGGTTTTTTCGCTGTCTTAATGAGATGACATGAGCGACAGCAATATTTTTTACACGCCTGTTCAATCACTTTTAATGTGGCTGGAATAAAGGTAACTTTTTCTGATGTCTCTTCACCGATATAACGTAATGCCAAACCACAATCACAGGTTTTATCTTCTGGGGATAAATCATATTCACGACGTTCTCGTGGCAATGTAGACGTATCAATATTACGACCTGATTTTTTTGCTTTGCGGCGGGTATAGGTAATAGTTTCTTTTTTATTATCGGTCTGTATTGTTTCTTTAATTTCATCAGCAGCATCACTATCAAATAAGGGTAAGTTCAAGCTGTGAGCCGTTTCAGCGCTTGCGCCAAATTGGCGATGACGTAATAATCTGAATTGCTCTTCAAACCAATTGATTTTTTCTTGCGCTTGATTACATTGCGATTGAAGTTGGGTAATTTGTTTGATGAGCGCATCATTGTGCTGTTGTAATTGTTGCAAGTTGCTCACAACTCTTTAGTGTTATTGTTACCTCATTGGGTAAGTGCAATCGTATTTCTGTTTTATTGACATTATTCTCAGACATAACATTCTCATTTTTTAGTTCACTAAATTTGATAGGCGCTAAAGGGTTTGTGCCATAACATCCTTAAGCTTGAAACACTTACACCTGTTTGACGGCTATATTCTGATAAACTTAAGCCACTCCGAGACCACGTTGACAAATGATAATCCCACTCTTGTTTCGTATAAGCTTCTGTGCGCTTTTTCTGTTTGTTTACCTCGACCATTGACTGCTTGCTCCTTGATTATTTTATTCGCGCAGTCTATCCGTGATTTACCTTCTCTGACTAGTGTGGGATTTTTAGAGGTTTACGTTTTAACGATTTGGTCCGGATTTAGCTGGAGTCAAATTATTGTTTTGTTTATCCTTGCGAGCCTTAGCGATTTCCGCCCTTCTTTCGGCTTTTGCTGCTTTTTGTTTTGCAGCTTCATTTAAGTAGTCTTTTTGATGATCAATATTAGTTAATACTTCATCAACATACGAATGGTTTCCTGTCTCTTCAGCTGGCGCTTTCTTTATTTCATCATAACAATCATCATCATCTTCTTCTAATAATAATCTTTGCCAATCTTCATCAGTCATTGAACACGGGGGTTTATCAGCTGCTGCCAAAGCAGCATTCATATACTCTGTAGATAAACTTTCAAGCGTAACATCAGAATCATAACCATCACTATTTCCAACTACAGCGGCTGAAGACTCTTTCTCATCATCTTTTTCAACAAAGCTACCTTTGGCAAGTAAAATTTGTGAAACTCGAGACCATTTATGCTGTCCTATAGTTTCTGTTGCTGTCTTTGCCATTGCGGTTAATTTATTTACTCGAGTAACTGGGTTCTCTAACTCAGCTGCAATACTGTCTATAAAACTTGTCTCCCCTTTTTTAGCTGCTAAAATCGTCCCACAAGCATAGATCAATCTTTTTAATTCTTTACTCATACCGATTACAACACTACGTAAAACCATTTGCACCGTGTTATCTGTTAATAATTTATTGCGATTTAATGCTTGAAACATATCGATGACATTAGCCTTTATCGCTTCTAGATTATGCTCAACGCCAGGTTCTTCTTGACCAGTCAAAACTTGAATAATCACGTCCAATAAATGATTTAATTTTTCTTTTTCACCTTGCGCAAGCAAATTATGATTTTCAATCATAGCTAAAATAAAGCCTCGTCCTTGTTCATCATTTTTTGCTTGTTCTATTTCTTCAGCAGAAAATCCTAAAATATTCTCTGGTCTTTCATATTCAATATTATTATCGATTAAAAATGGCATATTGACTCCTACTATTTTTATTGTTGCTTAAAAACATTATTTGCGATTTGATTATTGCCGCTTGACAAAAGAGTTGATATTCCAGTTATCGAAAAGATTACAATTGAGGTCCCTAGCGATGCTCAGTTTGTCGAAATTTTGCGCATTTTACTTGGGATTTAATTTTGTTGTTACTGACTTTATTTTGTCGAAGGCCTCACTTTTTTTTTTATCAGTAAGAAATTTTATTACTATTCAAGACGGTTTTGTGGCAAAAAATGATTTGTCACTATCACCATGCGATGGCTTGCTGCAATTACAACAAGTTGGAAAAAGGAAAAATTGCACTTGCCCCTATTGTTTTTCATTGACACTGGATTTAAAATAGTGCCATGAATAAGGTCATGCAAACAGTTTATTTTCTTTTTTTCCTCTTTTTTGGCTTATACCAAGCTTGCTATGCAATTGGCTCTAGCACGAGCAATGAGCTAACAATCCGCATTAGTTCAATCGAGCAAGGTGATTATTGTTGGCTTAATATGGAGAGCCATTGATAATTTAACGATTATCCGCTTAGCTTATGCTTTAATCATTTGTTGGGAGTCAATAACGGCCATTCTTGCCTGGAGTGCTGTTATAAGTATGGTTTTTAAATATCGTCTGGGCGTTACATTTGCAAAGCTAGCATTAATTTTTGCAATATTGTTATACTTTCTTGGCTTTTTAATCATTGGCGGTGAATGGTTTGAAATGTGGCAATCATCGGTTTGGAATGCCACACATACTGCTGCTTATTTAGTGATTATATTTTTATTGATACTGCGCTGCTATTCCTGTGAATCTAAACCATAATTGATGCATTTTCCAAATTCAACAAATACGCCTTTTTATCAAGACCACCACCAAAACCGGTCAGTTTGCCATTACTGCCAATCACTCGATGACAAGGGATAATAATAGGAATTGGATTTAATCCATTTGAACATGGGGATGATCACCCAATTTTACCTAATAATAAGGGGGCTATAGCAGTGGGTTTATTAGGAGACACTGTTAAAAGTGATAGGTAGTAATCAATTATTAGTATGGAGAGAAAGAATACTCATTTGTAGAGGATTTTTTTAATTCTTCATAGTATTTCCGGAAATAATCATAAGCTTCACTATTATCAAGTAATTTTAACTGCATATCATCCCAATCACAGTCATCGCCACTCATATTTTTATAGCCAAATTTCTTGTAAAAAGACACGCCTTCTTCCGTGGGCGCTAAATAAATTTCCCTTATGCCACATTGGCGTGCGCTGTCTAATTTACATTACCTGCCGCATCGTCATCAATTTTCGCTGGCATATTCAGTGACTCGCGTAACACACCTAATACGCCAATCGCTTTCGACGACCAAGCATTTTTATAGCGTTTCACATCTTTACTAGTGCGGGTGGGATAAACAAAAACAACGACTCGACCAGCGATAACTCACCAGAAAATAACTTAAACAATCGAGAATAGCTGGATACGATTGTGTTGGTAAATCATCAATGGCAATAACGCTGATATAATCGTCCCGATTGAAATTGCATGCGCCGCTCATCATCAATTAACGCTGCAACTACATCAGGAAATTGACGTGATTGCTGTTGATAATCAAAAGGCAGACTAATGACTATAATGCCCCCCAGAATTCATACCACTGAAATTAGAATTTAAGAGAGTAAAC
>CAYGUK010000178.1:0-4936 GCA_964352985.1 uncultured Legionellales bacterium | reverse complement strand
TCAGATGGTGCTTAATGGACAGGAATTGTTTTAGGGTTAGGGGTGAGTAGATACGAGACATTAATAATTGGGGTAAGCAATGGCTAAGACAAATTGGTAGACATTTCAATACAATTTCTAATTGTAACTATTGAGCATAAATGCTCAATAGTTACCCTGATAATACTGCCTAACCTGGAAAAGCCAGGCTAAGGGCACTTAAGGGGAGAATCGCGATTCTCCCCTTAAGAATCCCCATCGCGTAAAGAAAGTCTGTTCTTTTCAGCGTTTCTACGTTTTTGCTTAAATTTGGTGAATAGTTACTTCTAATTTTTAGTATTTGATGTATTAGCTTTACCTGAAATAGTACTACTATGACTGACTGACGATAATGACCTAATTTGGAAATAAGCTATTTCAATTTGGCGAATTGTGCTTTTATAAGCTATTGAAATGCTTTGTAATCTACAACTGTTTTACAATTTGGAATTTCATCAAATAGTGATTTTAATTCATAACATGAAAATCGCATGGATATAGAAAGGATTCAAATCTTAATTGGTGTATCACTTTCAATTTAATAATGATAAATCAAGATTTGTACTCTTAACTTCGATAACGCCAGGATTACTCAGGCGTTCTATAGCTGGACTAAGAAAATATAATATAGCTGCAACACTCAAAACAAAGAGTGCTGTATATTCAAAAGCATGTTGATACCACAGCATAGTCAAATCTTTTATCATATGAGATGGTGGTGAAATTAAATTAGATAAGTATCCAGAAATAGCGCCCGCAACACCCGATGAAAATTGTGAAATCCCCATCATAATACTTTCAATTGAGGCCGGCACGAGTAATCCAACCATAGAATAACTCGCCGGTGAAATAAATAATTCGCCAACAGTTTGTAAGAAGATTGCACCAATTAACCAGCCAGCATTAATGGCATCATGACTGAATGCTTGTTTTATGCCAAACATTAACACTAAATAACTCACGCCCATTAGCGTAATACCAACAGCAAACCGTCTTGGCATACTGGGCATTTTGTTTTTCTTTTCTAAAAATTGCCCTAACCAATTCATCAACACACCAAGTGATATAACAAATAATGGATTAAAGGCAGAAAAACTCGCCGTGGGTATGGAAAAACCAAGCACGTTTTTATTTACACTCGAGTCTGTGAAGACAGTCAGTGCTGAGGGATATAAAAAGTAAGAGGTATCAAATAGCATAGACACCCCTAGAAAAATTAAAAAGCTTAAAAGTTTGCCTTTATTTTCCGGACTCTCTTTAGAAGCAAGCATCAAAACATAGCCAACACAACCAATGCCTGCGAGTATTAATAGAAAATTACACAACGCCGCTTCATCAAGTAGAAAAAATAAAATCCCAATAAAAATCAATACTAAAGTGAGTCCATGCAAAGGTGATGTAGGTCTTTGATGTTCAATAGGTAGGCGCTTTTTATAATAAAGGAAAATAATTAAACTGATGATCTGTGTCGCCATTCCAATCAAAAAGATAGCTTCATAACTGAGTAACCGACTGAGATAACCTGAGGAAAATGCAGCTATTACAGTTCCCGCATCCATCGCCAAATACGCTAAGATAAAACTGCCATCACGTTTTGCGACACTGCCGGGTAGGTCAATTTTACCAACGACCACAAAAATGGTTGGGATCAACATCCCATAAGATAAGCTATAACACGCCAAGCCCAAATGCAACGCAACACTTTGAGGAATCGCAATAAACCCAAGACCGATTGCACCTAATATCAAACTTAAAATCAATGCTGCGTTATAACCGATATATCGTTTAGCGATGTAGCTCGCAAAAATAGATGTTGCATAGCAAAGCGCATTATAGGCGGCGACTAGCGCATAAACCTTAGTTAAAGGTTCATGAAACGTTGATAATAAATAAAGAGTCAGCAAAGAAAAGATAAACGAATACGCTACTGACGTAAGCATTTGTAAACAAAATATTATCGATAGGCTTGAACGCCTACTCTGCGGAGGTTTGTCATCACTGTTTGCAATTAATTCTTTTTTCATATTAAATCCACGAATTACCTCATGGACCAAAGCCCTATTTTTCGGATAATATCACGTTATTAAAAATAGTCACGAAATATATAAGGGGTCATTTTAGGGTTCTTAATTCACAATATTCTTTCACCCTCTCCAAAAATAAACGGGCACGATGGGATAAGAACTGTTTCGAGTTATAGATGGCATAAAGATTTCGGGGATACATTTGATAGTCAGGTAACACATTTATCATGGCGGGATCCTCATCAAAAAAATTAGGCAAGACCCCAATACAAACCCCCTCTGTGACCAAGTTCTTAATCACCGTCGCTTGACTAATTGATAAGGCATTTATTAATTTTAACTGAGATTTTTTCTTGTGATGAAATATTTCTAAGTCATTCATATTTTTGTTTACCGCGTAATGTGCTACTTTTCTTTTTGCTAAATCTGATAGCGAATTAATTTTACCATTTTTTTTTAAATATTGTTTGCTACAATAAAACTGGCTATAAAAGCTTAAAAGTTTTTGAGCGACAAAGGTAGAATCAGGCAGTTTTGTCGCCACTCTAAAATCGATATCGTGTTTTCTTAAATCAAGCAACGTGTAATCAACTAATAAATCAATGGAGTATTACTATGACTTATTCACTTGAAATAATTGCCGAAAAACTCAGAACATGGTTAACGACAGGTAAATTTGATGCTGAGCTCATTGCCAACGATTTTCAATTTAACTCCCCTTACTGGCAAAACTTAAACAAACAAGAGTTTGTTTCAACATTTTTAAATTCCACAGATTATGAAGACATCACACTCAAAAAAATAAAATCGTTTGATTTAGTTGAATCCTTTGTTAATTTAAAAACAAATCATATTGCTATTATTTCGATTTACACCACAAAAAATAACATCACTGTTAATGAGTCACTGTTTGCAAAAGTTAAAAATAATCAACTATCTCGGTTAACAACAATTTATGATTTAGATGAAACTAAAAAAGCATTAGACATTGAGTAATGGATAATACATGATAAATATCAATTTTCATTTCTGTTATTTTAAACCTCTGTGGAGTTCATTTTAGATCTGACATCCTCTCGTTCGATATTCTTCCGTTAAAGTATTGATAGATCCATTAATTTCTAACCATGTTTTCTTACTTTTAGGTGTATCTTTTAAAATTCGACTAATATACAAATAAAAACTAATATTTGGATGACGATCATAATCAGTGCTTTCTAATATTCCCCGAATAGTTTTCAATGGCGATTCGAATTCATTAAGTTTTGTATGATACTCATCACAATGTGTCGATTCACACTCTAAATCGTGTAAATAGCCTTGTTGTAATGAACTGACATTTTCAAGCAATTTGATTATTTCATCTAACCACGTTTTCATATAATCAACTGAATTTCGATATGAAATATAGCCGTAAAATAAATTTATTGTTCTTATAATCTCCTTTATCATAGGCAGAAGCTCTGAATTATTTTTCATTTTTTATCCTTAAATTTAGTATTTTAAATATGAAGATGAATAAAATATAACACGATGTGTTACCGGTTAACAATCATAGCAAGGTCATCCAATTTAGCATAGCGCTTAAATCATGAGTAATCGACATTTGATTTATACGAAAAGCCAAACTTATGCTAAACTCTACGCAACATATTTTAACTGAACATCATAGAAGATAATAGAATGAAAATTTCATATAGTAAAATCACGACAAAAGATATTCCAACGATTTTTAACTGGTTACAAGAATCTTTTATTCAAGAATTTTGGGATAATACAAAAGCACATAAAGATGACATTATCAATTTTGCCGAAGGTCGAAAAACACCGTCCACTTATGCTGATGGAAAATATGTTTATTGGCTTGCTAAAGACCATGATCAACCATTCGCACTCATTATGACTATTCAAGAAACATCTATCGATGATATCAATCAAATTAAATTAAATCACCTCTCAAAAACAGGCACAAGTTATGGTTTAGATTATATGATTGGTAATCAATCCTATTTTGGCAAAGGATATGGTGCAAGCACACTTTCGCAATTTATTGAATTCTTCCGCACAGAAATTGATAACTATGCTGATACATTTATTATTGATCCTGAAGAAAATAATCCAAAAGCAACACATGTCTATCAAAAAGCGGGCTTTACATATATTGCTGACTTTATAATGGAAGGACAAGTTTCAGGCGCTGGAAAAAAACATCATCTCTTAATTAAAAAATTCCCCATCACACCCCGTGTAGAACCCGCCACATTAAACGATTATCCTACCATTCAAAACATGGCACGATTTTACGTTTACGATTTATCCCGTGAGTGTGGGCACACTTCCAATGACTGGGCAATCCCTGCAGATGGTTTATATGAATCCTTTGATTTCAAATGTTACTTTGAAGATAAATCGAGAGAAGCTTTTATCATTAAAGTCCGAGATGAAATTGCAGGGTTTGTGTTATTAAATCGAAACGTTGTTTTTCCAAGTAGTGACTGGAATATAGGTGAATTTTTTATTTTAGCTAAATTCCAAAAAAGAGGCATAGCGAAACAAGTTGCAGAAATAATTTGGCAAACTCACCCCGGCAAGTGGGAAGTCACCGTATTACCTGATAATAAATCCGCATTAAATTTTTGGGAAAATACGATTTCAACTTTTACAAATAACGATTATGTTAAAGAAATAAAAATCGTTTATCCACAAAAGCCACAACCAAAACGTTATTTATTTACGTTTAATTCCAAAATATAACTTTCCTTTTATTTAAATACCAATCCAATATCCTGAAATATGTGTGTAGAATTTAGGAAATTGCTTGTTAGAAAATAATAGCGTAACCTCAATTCTGGATAACAGAGCATAAATTTTTCTGTAATTTATCCATTTTAATT
>CAYGUK010000177.1:0-4965 GCA_964352985.1 uncultured Legionellales bacterium | reverse complement strand
ATAAAATTGCACCATAATTTATAGCTCTATTCATGCTAGACCAATAAAAATTAAATGTTTTAGGTAGAGGGATATTATTCTCTATTAGCACGTTATCAAAATATTTACCAACGATAAGCCAAACCGGAATGATATTAATTAACATACCTATGAGACACACACAAAATATAAATGTATTTATATTTAGAATTGTCATTTTAATGCCTTTTTCCAATAATGCTCTGCAATTAGCGTTCCAATTAAGGCAGATACTCCCATACCAATTGCGCCTAACCATCCAACAGGAGTTAACATCAGAGCAGATTCGACAAACCAACTTAATCCCCACGGGATACTTATCGCTATACCTATTTCGCCACTATCTTTCAATAGTTCCTTCTGCCAGTCACCACCATGAAGATATTTATCTCTTATTTTATAGAGATCACAACCAATATCAACAACAAAACCTGTGGTAGCTAGTACTCTCATGCCTCTAGCAATTCTAATTGCAGCTCTAGCTTCTTCAGTATCGAATATTGTAAAACCCTCACGTCCCAGTTTTCTAACCTGTTGTAACCCTTTTACAGGTTTTCTGAAATAGATGCTGTTATGTAAATTGAAATTTTTCATCTCGTGGCCATATTCGCTATTTAAATCTCTTAGTGATTCACGCGCACTGACCCAATACGTTCGCTCATTTGCAGAACCAATATTCTCTGCAAGCGTTTTAGCATCAGCATTTGCCTGATGAACAGCTTTCAAAAATTTTGATAATCTATCATTCCTAGCATCAAGTGTTGAATCTACACCTGAATAGATTATTCCACCTAAGGTTAATTCATCGTCATCATCTTTTTTTTCTGTTTTTTCATTTTTTTCTAATAAGCCCTGGTCGAATGCATCCTGATTCGCAAGATTTACCAGATAAGACATAGCCATTAAATGCTGATAGCTAACACCGGAACGCTGAGCTTGTCTAAATTTATTTCGATAATTTGAAGGAAGTTGATCTAATATCGTGACAATATTTTTTTTAGTTATATTATCAGGCTGATAAGCATATGGAACCCAAAGTGGTCTGTTCGGTGCCATGAAATGATCACCGCCCATCGAGCAAACAGCTCTACTATTGCGGTTTTCTTCGCGTATTTTTTTAGCTAATTCATTTATATTGTTGGAGATAAACTTCCCAGCAACTTTTTCAGCTGTGTCATTTGGTGATGTAAAATAAATCATGAATTAATTCCATTTATAGTTTTGTTGCATTAGCTAAATCATATCCAAATCGAACTGGTGTTCCTTGAGTATTATTTGTTTCTCGCTTGTAATACATTGATTCAATGGATTCATAATTTAATGATATTTCTTCAATCGGCATGTGTTGTCCTGAAGACTCACGATTACTGTAATGTGTGATTAATACATTTTTTAATTTATATTTTAGAAAGGTGTAATTAGGATTACCTGTAGTCACATAATCGATTTCAACATTTGGTATAACTTGCCCTGTAGCAACATTTGAAAGCAAATCTATTGTGCTAGTATCAACAGATTTTACAATCGAAAAATCACCAAAAGCAGGATGCGTTGAAATTCTATCTTGTTGTCTTCCTATTGGTGAATTGACTCTTTGTGAAACACCACAGAATTCAATATCATGAACTTCAATCCAATCTTTATAATTACGGTCTGTCACTGAACCAGAAATACCATCCATTTTCATGTATACGGTCATAATAAATTTGCTCCTTATTCAATTTTGAAATAAATTAAATACATAATAACATTATTAAAGGCGTAATTTAATATTTTATTATTTTTTATCAAGCCATTCAATGTGTTTTGTAATATTTTCCTGGCAAATTCATTCACTAAAGTTAGTGAATTTTCTCTAAGGGTATATAATTATGCAAATTTTAAGCGTTTATTCTGAATACTGCATTTTCTAATGATAAAAATTATAGTGCAGTCTAATCAATGTGTTAGATACAATTCTTATTCAAATTACCCATAACTTTCAGAAGCTTAATATTATAAGGATTAGCCCTTGCACAATAGAGGTAATTCAATTAAGATTCGTAATAATGCTTTTAAACAAACTATTAAATACTTAAAGCATAGATTGATTGGGGAAGTTGGAAATATTTCTATACAACTCTGTATTCACTTAAGCATATAGTTGAATATTGATATTAAAATCTGTCATTTGCTTTAAGTGATTTGGAATTATGAGGTTTAATAATCTAAGATGAATTGAGTTGATATGCAGTAAGAATTAATTAACCATAAGATAGATTAAATATTAGGATTATAACTAAATCCTTATTTAGAATATTAAATTTCAAATTTAGTTTCCTTACCTGCTGAAACTTCATACTAAATAGTAAAACATTAAAGTTATTTAATGCTTTACGAAAAGGCTGGAATTATCAACATGAACAATTCTGAATTTCAAAGTTTATACTTATTTAATTCTAAAATTAATTTAATCTGTTAGTTTAATATATCTTTCAACAAATAAAGTGAGCGAGTTTTAAAGAATGAAAAATTTAATAAAGCAATCTGGATCTATTGAAAAAGATGGTTTTTTACTAAATTACCAAATTGAAGGTAAAGGAAATGGCACCCCTGTTATTATAATTGGAAATACAAATTATTATCCTCGTGTCTTTTCAAACAATATAAAAGAAAAACTAAAACTCGTATTCATCGATCACAGAGGTTTTGCAAAATGCTTGAAAGATAAAACAACTAACGCAGATTTTGAACTTGATGATATTCTGGAAGACATAGAATATATAAGAGAACATTTAAATCTTGGTAAAAGTATTATACTTGGTCATTCCGGTCATGCCTATATGGCATTAGAGTATGCAAAAAAGTATCCACAAAACACTTTAAGTGTCACCATGGTAGGCATCGCACCAAGCATGAGTGAAAAAAGCCAACTATTGATTGATCAATATTGGAACGAGTTAGCTGATAATGCCCGTAAAGAAAAGTTAAAAAATAATCATGAATCAGTAACTGAAAGTGAACTCAGTAAATTATCGCCACTTGATCGTTTTATCAAAGATTATATTCTTAACGGACCAAAAATTTGGTTCGACTATAATTACGACTCTGCCCCACTTTGGAAAGACGTATATTTAAACATGGATATGTTTGAATATGTATGGGGGCAAGTATTTCCAAATTTAAATATACTGGATGGTTTAAAAGACTTTGATATTCCTGTCCAAGTGTGTGTAGGTAAATATGATTTCCTAGTCGCGCCACCACAAACTTGGGAAGATGTAAAAAAACACTTTAAACATTTAGAACTAGTTGCTTTTGATAAAAGTGGCCACACTCCCCAATATGAAGAACCAGAATTATTTGATTCAGCTATACTCAGCTTCATTAATAAACATCAATTAGAAGTTGTTAATAGTTAAACTTATTCTGTATAAATAATTAGATAAAATTATAATAACACCTAAATACTGAAATTTATCTATTAGTTTATTAACTCGCTCAACTAACAATTGAGCGAGTTTTGAAAATTAACAAAGTCAGCCTGTAAACCCCCCATAATTAAGACTACTCAAAAATAGAATTATTGTTGTTAAACAGATCAAGATTATTATCTCTTCTCCTGTCAAATTCATATGGTGTTAGTCCAGCAAGTGATTGATGAGGTCTTTCAAAATTATACTCATGACGCCATTGACTCGCTAATTGGTTAACTTCTTTAAGATTATAAAATAAGTTCATGTCTAAAATATCTTCTCTAAATGTTTTATTAAATCGTTCAATAAGGGCATTCTGTGCTGGCTTTCCTGGTTGAATAAAATTCAATATAATATTATGTCGCTCTGCCCATTTTATAAAATGGGCAGAGCGAAATTCAGGCCCATTATCACTTCTGATCATTTCTGGGTAGCCTCTGATTGCTCCCATCTCATCGAGTAACCTGGTGATATATTTTGAGGTTAACGAACTGCTTGCTTTTATTAATAATGCTTCACGATTATAATCATCAATCACATTGAACGTTCTAAATCGTCTTCCACAAACAAGGGCGTCTGACATAAAATCCATCGACCAACAAATATTTTTCAACGTGGGTTGAACTATAATTTTAGCATCGCCAGACGGCAGTCGTTTTCGAGGTTTTACCCTGATATTTAGCTTTAATTCACAATAGATCCGATACACTCGTTTATGATTCCAGTGTTTTTTTTCTTGGTTTATTTTCATCATCATTTTATCAAATCCCCAGCGTTTATGTTTTTGTGATAATGTCAACAGTGTCGCTTTTATCTCTTCATCATCTTCTCGCTTTTTTGCTTTATAATAATAAGCAGCTTTGCTGATAGACATCGCCTGACAAGATTTTGTGATACTAATGTCATAACATTGTTTCACGCTGTCTACGAATTGTCGTCTAGCAGCTCTGGGTACTTTTTTTCTAGTACGTCCTTTACGATTTTGTGTTCTAAACTCAAATCCGCATACATCGCTTTTAATCTTCTATTTTCTTCTTCCAGCACTTTTAAACGTTTAAGATCACTTAGCGTCATCCCTGAATATTTGCTTTTAAATTTGTAATACGTCGCTGATGATATTTTATATTTTCGACATAACTCATCCACACCGATCCCGGCTTCGCCTTCTGTTAACATATTAAATATTTGTGATTCACTTAATTTACTTCGCTTCATTATAGAGGCTCCTCTGTGTTGGTTTAGTTTACAGTGTTCTCTACTTTTAAGCTGTCTTATTTTACGGGAGGTCTACCGATGGACTAAGAATACTAGAAATTGGAATTATATTGATTGCGTGATATTAAATGATGACAAAAAAATTGCGTCTACTTAGTTTAAATATTTAATGGGTAAACTACCTTGACATTCACCGGTTTTTAAACCGCTTACAATAGTCTAGTCTATAAACATGACCTAAACCAACTGCAGCATCGTGATCTATTTTGGTTCTTTA
>CAYGUK010000176.1:0-5021 GCA_964352985.1 uncultured Legionellales bacterium | reverse complement strand
CCGCCACTCGTTAATTTTAACGATCTTTTTGTCTCATTGATATTGGCACAGAGGGACCAGACAAACTTGGATTATATTCAATTATTGCTTTTTTATTTATTTGAGACTTTGCAGTTCGATTAATAATATTCGTACTATAATAAGTATTACTGTAAAACGTATTTTTCAAATTTAATGGTTCAAAAAAATTTTCAGTAAAAAATGTGACTAAAGTTAATTGTGTGATTTTTTCAATTATTAAACCTAGTAATAAGAAATTAGTATTAGAATAATTCCAATCTTCATCCACTAACTCTGAGTTATAGGCACTATTTATCAGTTCAACTGGTGAATATATCTCCTGAGGTACTTTATTTACTAAACTTGTGTAAAGTTTTAGATCAGTATAATTGCAAATTTTGCTTGTCATATTCAAAAGTTGACGAATAGTAATATCATGCCATTTTGAATATTCAGGAAAATAATTAACTAAAGTATCATTTAAATCTAATTTTTTTTCTCGTAGAGTTTTAAAATAGCTGCAGATACAAAAGTTTTAGTAATGCTTCCTACTCCAAAAAGAGTATTAGTTGTTATGTTTGTATTAGATGCTGGATAAACATAGTCAATCACATTATTATTATTTAATTTTATTATACTAATAATTGCAGCACTAATATTATGATATTGGCCCCACTTCGTTATTAAATTTTCAATATTCAATTTTTTAATACCTATTCTTAGTCAATTAAAAGTTAGATAACAAAACTTTTCCATTTCTTGTTCCTAAATGTTGACTATTTTCAACAGTTAAACGACCATTAACAATGACATGAGATATACCTTGAGGATACTGGCAAGGGTTTTCATAGGTTGCAGTATCAATAATTAGATTTGCATCGAATAAGACAAGATCTGCAATTGCATTTTCCTTAATAATACCACGATCAGTTAAATTAAATTTTTTAGCCGGTTTTAATGTCATTTTATGTATCGCTTCTTCAAGACTCAATACTTTTTCTTCACGGACATATTGTCCAAGAATTTTAGGAAATGTACCATAGAGTCTTGGATGAATTGAATCACCTTCAGTTGGTCCACCATCACTTCCGAACATAGTAGAAGAATGTCTCATTACACTTTTAACATCATCTTCTGACATAGCTTTAACAATAACACAAGCATCACCATTACTTACAATTTTTTGTAATGTTTGTTCTAAAGATAAGTCCCATAATTTTGTGAGATCAGCAATGGATTTTTTTTCGATTTCAGGTGATTTAATAGCAGAACTAATAATTACATTTTCAGGTGAAGTATAACCTAGGGGAGATTTTGTATTATTTATATCAAAAGTTTGAAAATTATATAGTTCACTGAGAATTGTACTTCCTGCTGTGTAAGGATATTGATCTGCAGTTATATCAAGCCCCAGTCTTTGGGCATCCTCGATTAATTTTAAACTCTGCTTCACTTTCCCCCAATTATTTTTACCTGCTGCTTTGTGATGTGAAATTTGTACGCGAACACCATTTTCTTTTCCAATTTTAATGGTTTCTTCAATAGCTTGGCATAAATAATCAGCCTCATTACGCATATGTGTTGCGTAAATAGCATTAACATTAGTAAGTTTACTAACTAATTTAATAATATCATTTGTTGAGCTGTTCACCCCTGGAGAATAGATTAAACCAGTTGAAAAACCGATAGCACCTTGTTCTAAAGAATTGACAATAAAATTTTGCATTGCTAATAACTGTTTCACAGTAGGTTTAATTCTTATATTTCCTACAAAATGTTCAAGTATTGTGTTATGACCAATTAATGTGGCGACATTTACACTTGCTGGATTTTCATTTAATAGTTTAAAGTAGGTTTCATAATCTTTCCAAGAAAAGCCTTTAAAACTAGGTGTCATCATTCTGCCAAATCTTATAGCTGTATCAAAAGGCGCAGAAGAAAATCCACAATTACCAATAATACAAGTAGTAATGCCTTGTTGAATTTTAAAAGTCATTAAAGGTTCAGATAGTAATGCAAAATCATCATGACTATGAACATCTATAAATCCTGGAGTTAATGTTAATCCTGATGCATCGATAACTTTACTTGCTTGTTCTAGAATTTTGGGTGCTATTTTCTTTATTCTGTCATATTTAATAGCCACATCACTAATGAACATTTTGCTATTATTACCATCGATTATTTTGGCGTTTCGTATTAGCAAATCAAATTGTATATTTTCATTAATTGTCATACTGTTTTTTAATCCATTTTATTTATATATTTAGCTTCGATTTATGAGAATTAATAGCACTATTTTAAGTATAATTTAATATTAATACATTCATGGTGCTGAATATATCTATATTATATTTAAGCTAACATAATCTAACCTCAACTTAACGGTCCCTAAATATCAAAAGAAATCAATTGTATTCAACCTAATTAGGCGTTCTACAAATAATAGCATGCCATATTTATTGGTTATATATTTCAATTACTTTAATTTATTAATTAACTTAACATCTAAATGAGATATGTTTTTTTTATAAAAGTAAAATAAGCTTAATTAAAATTGCACCACCAAACATGACAATACATGAAACCACCAAACTAAGCGAAAGGAATATATCAATTTTTCTCACGTGAGCATTAAAATCTTTACTCTGCACCATAAATTTCTGAAAGAAGAATACACCTTTCCGCCCAATGCATTTAAAAAATATTCCACCTGAATAAGCAAACATTCGAATAATTCTTAACTCAAAATACCATGAGTTTGGTATAGGAAGGAAATTATAGTAAAAATCACTGGTATAATTAATCATCAAGTCTTTAAACTTTGGGTCGAAGTGCCTAAGTATTACTACTGTATTTAATAGAACTATGAAAGAAAATATAAAAAATGTAATGCAAAAATAGCTATATATAAGCGGTGAAGTTGTGAGTTGAGATAAATTAAAAATAAACCCTAATATCCCACCTAATATAAATGCAAGATAAAGTGGAAGTGCCATTATACCTATAATTAATTTCTTCAAAACTCGTTTATAAACTAAATCCAATAATTCCACTCTTTTTTCAGCCACGTTACTCCCTCTTTTGTAAGATGCTCAATACTTGTAATTGCTTTTTCAACTTCAATTTCAAATAGTTTTCCTGTCACTGCAAGACCAACACCTTCTAACCCTGCTGTAAATATCAATGATATCCAGCCAGCCGGTGTAAATAAATAGCCTATAGCTGTCCCAGCAGCAATGACATAACCAATTTCAGAAATCACACCAACCGTTTTAGCTATCACATCTTGATGATTTTCATAGGCTTCATAAATTTCTTTCGCTCCAATAAATACCGAAAGAGCAATACATCCACGCCCCATCCACTTGAGCGATCCTGCTATTTTATCAAGAATACGAATGTCCTCCAAATCATTTATAAAAATTCCATGATCTGTTGCAAATCTTTGCATCTTTTCAGTAGAACCCGTTAACCAACTTGTTTTTTTTAATGTTTTTCTTGCTATCAGTTTTGCTTTTTTCGCTACTTCATCAAGCGCGTCATTTCTAGCTTGTTTTAACTGTAACTCTGCAATTGATAATTTATCAGGATTATCTTTTATAGATGCTAAATAATAGTTTTCTGTGGCTCTATCTAAATCATTCATTGATTCTATGAATTTTTCTGCTTGCCCTTTATATCGCTCTACTCCCCGGCCGATAGATTCACTTACAGATTTACCAACTAAGCCTGCTGTCAAAAATGGTTCTTCATTAGATTTGGTACTATTATATTGCTTAGTTACTTTTGCATGGGCAATGGTGTAATTTAAATTAACGCACTGCTTTTGTGCTTGAGTTAATTTTCTTCGTTGATAAGTAGGAATGCCATCTATTCTTCGACAAAATTGCTCTCTTGCTAAAAAATCATGATCATATTTAGAAAAGCCAGGGATCCAAAGTGGTCGCCAAGGCACATAATATCCTGCACCATTCGCCATTTGCCACGCATAACCGTTACTATTAGCATCTCTTATTTTTTTAGCATAATCAGCATCATTATACCCAAGTATTCGCGCAGCAATTGATGCTGGTGTGTCACCGCTTTCACTAAATATAATCATGTTATTTCCTTATATTTGTTGAGCATTCTCTAAGTCATAGCCCGTCGTTAATGGGCTTGTCGGGCGATTATTTTGATCACGAGGTGTAAAGGTACGTTCTATTTTTGTATAAGCTAATCTAATCAACTCAGTTGGATGATTTTCACCATCATGCCAATCGTTATAAGCACTGATTAATACTTCCTTTAGCGTGGTTTTAGAATAGGTAAAATTTGGATCGCCAGTAGTCACATATAAGATATCCACTTGGGGGATCACCTTCCCACTATGAGCATGTTCAAAAAATGAGATTGATGATTTATCCAATCGTTTGATAATCGTAACTTGATGAAAATTAGGACTACTCATCATCCGATCCATTTTCTGGCCGACTTTCATTTTGGCGGATGTTTTAATCCCCCCAAAATCAACGTCAATTAAATCAATATTGCCTTCGTATCCTTTAGCAGTAACATTACCTTTGATTTCATTAATTCTGCAATAAATACTCATTATCCCTTTACCCTCTTCATATAACATTAAAACATAATAAAAAAACTAATATTTATATAATAAACATAATTTATGCTTTGCTCAATAATAATTTTCACTTTTAGAGGATAATATCTATTTTAGCATAGTTTTTCGTTTTTAAAGTTATCGCTTTTGTAATGAGAATAATCACGTTCTGTAAAATATCCTATATCAGGCTCACATAGTCTTTTAACAAACCAAGTTAGAACAAGATTAAATACCAGTCAATATGTGTACGCGCCCTTAAAAAACACTCTTAAAATTTCTTTAATCTCGAATAATTGAGATTGATAAAAAATAACAATTTGTTCCTTAATTGAACTAAAGTAATGTTATTCTTGAGGTACCCCCTGTGTGCCAGGGACAGTGAGACAAAAATGTGGTAAAACATAAGAACTAGGGT
>CAYGUK010000175.1:0-5052 GCA_964352985.1 uncultured Legionellales bacterium | reverse complement strand
TGAGTTTATATTTACTAAGCTCAAGCGAAAGAGAATATCTTTGTCACGGTGATTTACATTGTGAAAATATTATACTGCATCAAAAAGATTGGTTAAGTATCGATCCTAAAGGTATTATCGGTGAAATGGCATTCGAAGCTTCTGCTTTTGACTTATTAAATAAGTCCGAATGGTCTCAGCCCAAACTATTGTCAGATAAAATTAATCATCGATTATTTTCTCTCGCTAATGAACTTGATTTGTGTAATGACCGATTATTAGCCTGGATATTTTTACGCGTTATCACTTCTGTTGATTGGTTTATTCAAGCAAAAAGAGCACCAGATGAAATGCTTAGATTAGCAGATATCCTTTATCCAATATTAAACGCTGTAAAATTTTGTGAAGAATTATGAGTTAAAACCTACCTAATTTATTAGGATTAAAATCATTGAGTAGCAATCGTTTTCGCGTATAGATAAGAATGCCAAACTCAATGAAATTGCAGCTATAAAAAACCCCACGACTGTGGGGTTTTTGTTTTTTAATTAATGTAATTATTAATTAACAGTACGAACTAATGTGCCCATGCTTGCAAGCAATCGATAAGTACTGGTCGAAACTAAAAATTGACTGTTTATTAAGTCACTTTTAGCATTAAAGAGTTCGCGCTCGGTATCAACTAAGTTAAGTAATGAACGTTGACCTAATTCAAATTGTTTTTGATAGGCAACTAATACTTCTTTTGTATTAATAACGCGTTCGTTAAGTTGAACAACTCTCAGTCTTGCAATTTCTAAATTGTTCCAAGCTGTGGTGACATTTTCTTTAACCGTACGTTTCACTTCCTTTAGCGCGTGAAGAGTTGATTCGTAGTTAAAGACAGCTTGACGAACAGCTGCGACATCAGCACCACCATTAAACAAATTATAACGCATCATGACCATGCCTAATTCTTCGTTATTTGGACCACGTAATCCATCTAGGTTTCTGTTTCGTGAAATGGCCCCTTCTAAAGTAAAAGTTGGCCAAAAGGTTGATTTTGCTACACGAAGATTAGCACAAGCAACCGCGATATTTTTCTTTGCTACTTTAATTGCTGGGCTATTGTAATAAGCTTTTTTAATCGCTACTTTTAAAGAGTTTGGCACACGAGGTAATCTTGGCATTTGAAGGCCAGTAGGATTAATACCTGTGACGCTGATATAAGCAGCTCTTCCATCTCTTAATAAACCATCAGAAGCGAGTTTAGTAGAGATAGCTTGAGCCAATCGACCTTCTGCTAAGTCAGTATCTGCTTTATGACCCGCACCACCTTTGAAACGTAATCTTACTTTTCTCAAGGTTTCTTGATGAGTCACAACATTATGAACTGACAATGCGGTTAATTGACTAAAGCGTAACATATCAAGATATACTTCTGTGACACGAAGTGCGGTTAATTCTTTTTGTTCTGCTGTTTGAAAAACAGTTGCTTGATATTGATATTTGCTTGAACGTATTTGATTAATTGTTCCCCATCCATCCCAAAGTAATTGACTAGCTGTGACTTGGCGTTCTTTACGTGTTAAAGATAAGGTGGTAAATCCGGTTGTTACACTATCAGTGCGTTCCTTTCCCATGCCAATGGTTAAGTCAATACGAGGAAAATAAGCAGCTTTTGCGCTCATTATTCCTTCACGAGCTGCATATTGCTCAGACTCAGTTTGTAAAACAGTCGGATTACTTCGTGTCGTCATATGCATGACATTATGAAGAGATTGATGAATGTTTTGATCAGGATGGCCATATCGATACCAAGCTGGTGAAGAATATTGGATATCGTTGTGATACATCGTGAGCCCTGTTAGGGGTTTAAAAAAAGTTTCAGGTTTTTTAACTTTGTGACGAACTTTTCTCGTGTAATGCTGTTCAACGGGAGCACTATAATTTCTTATCACTTCTGGATGAACAGGCGGTTCAATTCGTTCAGTCTTGGCGACATGACGTGATTTTTTTTGCATTGCGAATTGTTTTGCCTTAGCTGTCACACCTTTTTTTGCAACGTGTTGAACACGATGACGTGGATTCATTTTTTTATTAAGAGGTGTTTTACTTCGCTTTGTGTTAATTGCAGCGTTAGCATTTGAATAATCGGCATTAGGATTATAGTTGGTGATTATTTCATTGGGTCTTGCTGCTGCATAAATGCGTTGTGTTGGCGCTTTAAGCTGCTGCGATTGTTGACTTAACTTTTGTTTAGTATTTTGCAGCTTTACCACTTCTTGTGACGTTGCCGAATGTTGATTGTTGGTGTCATTAACAACACTGGGTGATGTTTCATACCCAGGATAGGTTGGATTGGGATTAATATTCGATTCAAATGTTGCACTAGCATGTTGATTAAATAAGAAGAGTGCACAAATGACAAATATGGAAGTAATCGAGAGTGATTTGAAACTTCCTTTTAAATTAAAATTCCGATTTAACATCTTTTTCCCCCAGTAGAATATAAGTCCACATTTTCGCTCATACTTTATATTAAAATCAATAGGATTGATATGTTTCGATTTAATTAATCAAACAAAGCTGGAAGTTCTTTTGTTTTTTGCATAGAATAGCCCGCAATTTAGTCATCCCCCCCTTCAAATAAAGAGGATTTTTTTTTTTGCAATATAAAGCGATATTAGCATTAGAAAATGCTAGTGTTTTCCAAGGTAGCTCTTTTAGTAATCACAGTAATTGTGAAGGTGAAGTTGTTTTTAATACCTCGATGACTGGCTATCAAGAAATACTCACTGATCCATCTTATGCCCATCAAATTGTTACTTTAACTTATCCCCATATTGGAAATGTTGGTACGAATGACCAGGATGTTGAATCGCACCAAGTATTTGCCAGTGGGTTAATTATTCGTGATTTAACAATTGCAACCAGTAACTGGCGAAGTGAAATGAGTTTAGTCGATTATTGCCTAAAACATAAATTAGTGACTATCACAGATATCGATACTCGACGTTTAACAAAAATGATACGAAATGAAGGTGCGTTGCGGGGTGTTATCCAAATTGGCGAAAACATTAATACCGATTTAGCAATTGAAAAAGCGCGAGCTATTCCAGATATGAATGGACAAGATTTAGCAAGTAAAGTCACAACATCCAAATCTTATCAATGGCGTGAAGGTTTATGGCATTATCCAAATGGTCATCGTGTTTTTCAAGAAAGTGAATTACCTCAAAAAGTATTTGTCTATGACTTTGGTGTAAAGCGAAATATTTTGCGACACTTAGTCGAACAAGGTTGCGATTTAACCGTGGTGCCAGCCACAACACCGGCCAAAGATATTCTTGCGGAAAAACCCGATGCGGTTGTTTTATCTAATGGACCAGGTGATCCTGCAGCTTGTGATTACGCTATTGAGAATGCAAAGCAACTTATCATGTCAGATATTCCATTGCTCGGGATTTGTTTGGGGTTCCAAATTTTAATGTTAGCTTTAGGCGCTAAAACGCTTAAAATGAAATTCGGACATCATGGTGCGAATCATCCTGTACGTGATTGTGAAACAGGCCGAGTATTTATTACCAGCCAAAACCATGGTTTTGCGGTGGATGAAAAAAGTTTAACAAAAAATATCATTGTGACTCATCGCTCACTGTTTGATCAGACTTTACAAGGTATAAAACATCGAGATAAACCTATCATTGGGTTTCAAGGTCATCCCGAAGCGTCACCAGGTCCACATGATATCGATTTATTAATGACAACGTTCAAACAATTAATGTTGGAAAAAAATGCCAAAACGTGAAGATATTAATAGTATTTTAATATTAGGTGCTGGACCAATTGTGATTGGACAGGCGTGTGAATTTGATTATTCTGGAACTCAAGCATGTATCGCTTTGCGAGAAGAAGGCTACCGTGTAATTTTAGTCAACTCAAATCCTGCAACGATTATGACCGATCCAGATACCGCGGATGTGACTTATATCGAACCCATTGAGTGGCAAACAATAGCAAAAATTATTGAGCGCGAAAGACCTGATGCTCTCCTCTCAACAATGGGTGGACAAACCGCACTGAATTGCTCATTAGATTTAGCGCGTGAAGGTATATTAGAAAAATATCAAGTTGAAATGATAGGCGCGAAACGTGAAGCTATCGACAAAGCAGAAGATCGAGACTTATTTCGTCAAAGCATGAATAAAATCGGCTTAGCCATGCCGAAATCACAAATTGCAAAATCTCTCGAAAATGCTTTAAGTTTTGTAGAAGAAATTGGTTATCCTGCCATTATTCGACCTTGTTTCACCCTCGGTGGAAGTGGTGGCGGCATTGCTTATAATAGAGATGAGTTTGTTGAAATTTGCCAACATGGTTTAGAAATCTCACCAACCCATGAGTTATTAATCGACGAATCGGTTATAGGTTGGAAAGAATTTGAAATGGAAGTGGTGAGAGATAAAAATGATAACTGCATTATTATTTGCGCCATAGAGAATATTGATCCAATGGGAGTTCATACTGGCGATTCTATTACTGTTGCGCCAGCACAAACATTAACAGATAAAATGTATCAACTCATGCGTGACGCATCACTTGCCGTATTAAGAGAAATTGGTGTTGAGACTGGCGGTTCCAATGTTCAATTTGCAGTAAATCCTGAGAATGGTCAGCTTGTCGTGGTTGAAATGAATCCTCGTGTTTCACGATCATCTGCGCTAGCTTCTAAAGCAACCGGATTTCCAATTGCTCGAGTCGCGGCAAAATTAGCAGTGGGTTATACTTTAGATGAATTAAAAAATGAAATTACAGGTGGTCAAACACCCGCATCTTTTGAGCCGACTATTGATTATGTAGTCACTAAAATTCCCAGATTTAGTTTTGAAAAATTTCCAAATGTAAATGACCGTCTTTCTACCCAAATGAAATCAGTGGGTGAAGTTATGGCGATTGGTCGAAATTTTCAAGAGTCGTTGCAAAAAGCAATTCGCGGACTTGAAGCAAATAAATGTGGTTTAGAACCCATTTTAGATCAAAATGAATAAGATGCGTTTTATACTTTACTCCGAGAATTAAGATTAACGGGGG
>CAYGUK010000174.1:0-5057 GCA_964352985.1 uncultured Legionellales bacterium | reverse complement strand
CCGCCACTCGTTAATTTTAACGATCTTTTTGTCTCATTGATATTGGCACAGAGGGGTATATAAAATTTTCAAATATGTTATCTTTCAAAGTCGATATCAATAGTTTTAGTGTTGGATATTTCTTTTTTTTCAAATAAGCATTCAATATTTAAATGATTTTTATTTAATTTGCTATCATTAATTAAAATTTTATCCACATCTATTTTATTAGAATTAAAATAATATTTACTCTTGAGTTTTTTGATAAAAGAAGACTTTACAGATTCAGCTCCTTTATTGATGAGCACATTATTCCAATCTATTTTTAATGATTTATCTTCTTTATCTGGTTTTATCACGTAAGTCTCTATCCCTTTATCTTCATAATAATTAAAAGTATCTTTTAGCAACCGCATGCTATCACTGCCTTTTTGATCATTATCAGCAGCGATGATCAATTTATCAGTTTTATGATGCTTTAATAAATAATCAATATTTTTCATTAAAGCAGGGGAGCCACAAACAGCATAGATGTTAGCCTCTGGCATCGCATAAGCAACTGATAATCCTGTTTCAACACCTTCAGCAAAGATCACTTTATCACTCGAACCTTTATGAATTAAAAAATGGTAACGAACCCCATTTACTATTTTGTTTTGCTTTGTTGTTTTGTTTTTATTCGCAGTGTCTTTATCTAAGGCAATGGTTTGAACTGCGGTAATTTCACTTTTTTCATTTCGCGATATGGCTAATAATTTTGGTTCAGGATATTTTTCATTTCCTGGTAAGAATCGTAAATCCGGGCTATTAATATCAACGGGAATTTTACGATGAACTTTGAGATATTTTTCGGCCAATGTGCCTTTAATTGGTATTGATAATGAAGCAAGATATCTCGCAGTATTGATTCGCTTCTTAATTTCTCTTTCTTGTTCTTTTTTTTCTTTTGATATTTCTGCCACTGATTTTTCAATAACAAAATTTTTACAAACTTGAGTGTCGGTTAATCCTGCCCACTCGGCACCATAAGCTAGCGCTTGTTTAAATTCCATACCAAGCCCATGATGTGGATTTAGTAAAAACTGTATTGGATTACCCCTGTCATCAGATTCAAATGATTTCCATAATCCTTTATAATTCCCGCCAATTTGAACAGCAAAACTTCCCTTATTACCAAAACGAAGATCAGTTATATTCCTTATTGATGGCTTACCCAAGTGACTACTATAAAACTCTTCAGCACGATTCATTAAAGCGTGGTTTACTTGTTGGTAATCATAAAATTTGCTTTCTTGTTTCTGTTGATAAGCTAAACTAGGTTTAGCTTTCTTGCTTTGAATTTCTTTATCGATCCTTACGCGGTGGCGAAAAGCTTGTTGTTCTAGTATCGTAATATTAATATTATTCCGAGTAATTGCTGGTTCTAAATTTTCTTTTTGATTGATAATAGTAAATGCAAGTTTGTTACGCTGCTCATATAAATTATAAAGCTGTTTATTAACACCAAGTTTTTTTGCAGTCGCATTAAAGTTATTTTTTCCAAGTTGTATTATTTGTTGTTGAATGGATTTGATTTGTTTATCAATATCAATGTAAGTAGCCACAATTTTAGTTTTGTTGCGCTTTTTAATAATCTCGTATAGATCTAGTTTATGATTTTTTATCTGTTTTTTATGTTGATAGCTAAACAGCCATTGCCAATAATCTTTTATTTTATCCGCATTGATATTAAGCTTTTTAAATAATTGTCCAAAAACAGTTTGATGCTTTAGTTTAGCCTCAATGGCAAAACGTAGGGGAAAGTCAACAATCGCATCTTTAATCCCATAGCGTGAGAGTTGATGAAATAATTTGTTTTCACTCTTATGAATTTCTTTACTAGCATATAAATGACAAGCGTGTTTATGCCGTGACATGGCAACATAAGTTAAATTACGATTCCAACCCCAACCATCAACATAGACAAAGGTATTGACTTTCGTTACACCTTGTAATTTATGAATAGTTGCCGCATACCCGTAATCAAATTGCCGAAAGGTATTATTATCAATTGTAACAAATCGTCCATTGTCTAATTGCACAGTAATAATATTATCATTAATGGCTGTGACTGTAGCAAAGTGTCCATTCTTCACTTTAAGTTGTGAGTCATTTTTCAAAAAGATGATCCGGTCATTCACACATAAATGAATTATGCTTTTGCTTGCGAAAACAGATTTACCTTTTTCGATATAACCCTGCTCAATTAGTTTTGTTCGAGCTAAGATATTTAATTCAGTTATAGTTTTATTTTGATGTGCTGTAATAATGTTATGAGCAATATTCTGCTTCTTAAAGTGTTTAAACCAATCATTAATTAAGTGTTCTTTAGCACTTTCTTCATCATTATCAAAATGTAAATAACCATGTTGTTGATATTGCTTGAGAGCTAGTCTCGTTTTACCATTGGCAAAATTAAGTGTTGCCTTTTGCATCCATTCAGTTTTTTGTCTACGAATTTCATTTAATTCTATATAACCACAACTATGCAGTAATGTTGGGAAAGGAGAACCAGCACCAATACTTTCAGCTTGACCATGATCTCCTAATACAATTAATTTACTACCACTGCGTTTTATGTTTTTAATAATGAAGGCCATATCATGCAAATCAATCATGCTGGCTTCATCAACAATTAAAACATGCTTCTTAGTTAAATACTTTGGTTGTTGGGTGATTAACTTTTTAAAACTGGCAATAGTTCTAGAATTTATATCTGCCTCTCTCTTCAACCCATCTGCAGCAACACCAGCGAGTGCCAAGCCCATAGTTTGATAACCACATTCTTGAAAAGCACTGTTAACAGCTTTCATGGTGTAGGTTTTTCCTGTACCAGCACGGCCAACAATAACTTTTAAACTGCCATTGCTTAACACATGTCGACAAGCATCGGCTTGCCCCTGATTTAGTTGAAATTTAGCTAGAGTATTATTAATTAATTTTTCTGGCACAAAATGCTGATGTAGTTTTATTAACTGTATACAATCTTGCTCAAGTTTGATTTCTTTTTTAAAGGCGTTCGCAGTAATGTATCGCTCAAATCCATCTTCAGCCAATCCCAGTTTTATTAAGCTTGGATGATTGATTACCTTAATGAGAAGATGTTTAAAATCATCAGTTTTGTCCAAAGTTTTATGTAATAACTTAGCAACATCTTGATGAGAAAAAATAGTATGAGTGAGACTTAATTGATTAATAATATTAATGGGATCAATCAATGTAATTTCACGAGCTTCAAGCTTTCGTTCTTGATTGATTTTAATTAGTTCAGTATTAGGATTACGATTTCGACCTTCGTGAATAGTAGGAATTAATCGATTAGGGTCGACGATTAAATCAATTCCTTTTTCCTGGAAATAGTGATTTTGCGCGACTCGCCAAATTTTATTCCAATGATCCTGACCTGCGATTTTTCCAAAAGCAAAACTAGGATTTAAATCTCGAGCCTTATAGCGATCAAACTCCTTGCCTATAATACGACGTGTTGTTACTTGAATATGCGCATGTGGGTTTTCATCATGATGATGAATCGCAATATCTGCAGCGAGACCATGTTGGACAAATTGATCATAAGCAAATCGTTCTGCTAATTCAATTAAATGGTCGAGCGGTAATTCTTTGGGTAGCGCAAGCATAATTTCTTTCGCCACTTGCGCATCTTTGCGAGTTTCTGCAAGTTCTGCAAGATTCCATAATTTCTCACGATTTGAAAAAATAACATCTGCATTTTCTGGCAGTAAAATAGTTTGAAAAACCAAATCCGATTTTTTTGAATAATCATAAACTTGATCGGTACGATGATCGATTAACTTTTCTCGCGCACGATAGGCTGCAACTTGGATAGCGTTGCGCATTTCACTGCGTTTAATAATACTCATGCGTGCGAATTCAATTGCCATAATTGAATAACTTAACAACATTGCAAAGCAATGTATATTGCGCCGAATCGGATTTTTTGATTTATTTTCACTGCGTGAAAATAATTTCAATTTTTTATTTTCAGCATCTTGACAGATCTTAACAGGGTGTTAAGGTTGTCGAGTCGTCGCCTTTTAATATTTCATTTTTTAAGTGGAGAAAATTATGCTCAATGAAAAGGCGTCAAAAACCCGCCATGAAAAAACATTTACTGAAAGATCTAGTAGCTTAGAAAGAGCTATTCGCGAAGCAAATGAAAAGCTCGAACGACTACAACATAAACGTAAATTGCATTTAGGAAAAGTGTGTTTCGAAAATGGATTAGAGAATTTTAGTGATGAAACTTTGATCAGAGAATTTAAACAACTAGCAAAGCGCTTAAGCCATGAACAACTTAGCCAAACAAATCAAACAAACAAAACGGAGATTAATAAAAATGGAAAAGGAACTCTACAACCTGCGTGAAAGAAAAAGAAAAGCTGAGACCAGACGCAAAATCGAATTAGGTGGATTGGTAATAAAGGGCGGACTTTCGGATTATCCGAAAGCCGTCATATTAGGGGCGATAGTTGATGTTGTTAGGCAATTGGAGCAAGAGCAGAATTATGTTGACTTGTGTAAGATTAAAGGTACGAGTGAATTCCTATTTAGCACCACTTAATATAAAATTTGTAGATGTTATCTTTATTTTTACAGGGAAGGTAATAATGAGTTAACTTACCGCGAATTAGCGGACACTATCAGTTTTGCAATTTTCGACAAATATAATCTTAGTAAATTCTAAATTACAAAACATTATTTTTGGAATATTTTTATTTCAGAATTTCAAACTATTAAATCACCTGGAAAGTATCACAAATTACTACAAATAAAGAATATATAAGCAATAAAGTTAATGATTTGAGTTAGTATCAATTAAATTATGCATATAATAAAAATTATTCGATTCCCATTGACGTGAATTTAATGTTTATATAGTATTTGGCGCATATTAAATAATGTGAGGTTGTATATTTTGAGTATATTTATAAAGTTTAACGGTATAAGTGGAGACGTGACAAGTCGAGGTCATGAAAATTGGTTAAATGCGACCTCTATCAATCACACATATCATCGAGCGA
>CAYGUK010000173.1:0-5320 GCA_964352985.1 uncultured Legionellales bacterium | reverse complement strand
AAAAAAACAACAACCCGAAAAATCAATTTACACCCGTAAACAAAAATCACGAAAACAAGTATTAAACCAAATTAGAACCAAAATAAAGAGTAAAAAACAAAGGCTCGCTCTATTATTAGCAAATCGTCAAGCCTTACAAAAAGTATTGAAAACCATTGCTGAAACGCCGAGTCAATTTAGCGTTAATTTAAAAAAACTAGTCTTTGCGAGAATGCAAGGACGTTTAACTTGGCCAACCCAAGGAAAAATAATTAAACCTTATGGTTCATCAAATGACATTGGCGAAGTGAAATTAAACGGTGTCATTATTGCAGCACGTGCAGGGCAAACGGTTAAAGCGATTTATCCTGGTAAAGTGGTATTTGCGGGTTGGCTAAGAGGATTTGGTTTACTTATTATTATTGATCACGGTAAAGGGTATATGACACTCTATGGTCGCAACGAAAGTTTGTATCGCAAAACCGGCGACAGTGTCAATCAAGGTGAAGTCATCGCAAAAGTTGGAAATAGCGGCGGATATGATGAAAGTGGTTTATACTTTGCTATAAGGCATGATGGAAATCCACTCAATCCTGCCAGATGGTGCCGACAATCGTAATTTATTAGTAATACTGGGTAATGATAAGAGGAACCGCTCATGGCGTCACGTAAACATTCAAGACTTATTCTTTTATTTGGGGCTTTATATGTGTTGTTAATGGCTTTTTCAGGCCAAGTATTCGCACAACCCGATGAAGCGGGTGATCATGTTTTACCGCTCGAAGATGTTAGGCGTTTTACAACGACTATTGGTCATATTAAAAATTATTATGTTGAGCCTGTGGAAGATAAAAAAATATTTGAAAATGCGATTCGTGGCATGCTGGAAGGTCTTGATCCCCATTCCGCATATTTAAGTGAAGAAGATTATTCTGATTTACGTTCTTCAACAGAAGGTGAATTTGGTGGCTTAGGTTTGGAAGTCACCAGTGAAGATGGTTATATAAAAGTGGTGTCACCGATTGATGATACTCCGGCTGAAAAAGCGGGCATAAAAGCGGGCGATTTAATTGTTCGAATTGATGGTAAACCGGTTAAAGGTATGACGCTACGTGATGCTGTGCAAAAAATGCGTGGTAAAAAAGGATCGGAAATCACGTTAACGGTGGTTCGTAAAGGTGAGAAAGAACCAATACAATTTAAAATTAAGCGCGAAATTATTCATGTTGCCAGTGTAAAAAGTCGCATTATTGCACCTGGCTATGGTTATATTCGCGTGAGTGTTTTTCAAATGCCCTCTGGTACTGATTTATATAAAGCCGTTAAAAAACTCGAGAAAAAAGCTGGTGGTAGATTAAATGGATTAATTTTAGATTTAAGAAATAATCCTGGTGGATTACTCGACTCTGCTGTTGATGTTGCGGATGCATTTCTTGATAGTAATAAATTAAAGAAAAATAAATTAATTGTTTATACAGAAGGTCGCATTCCTGGCGCACAATTACGTGCAAAAGCGACACCGGGTGATGTGTTAAATGGCGTGCCTTTAGTTGTGTTAATTAATGAAGGTTCGGCTTCTGCTTCTGAAATTGTGGCGGGTGCGCTTCAAGATCATAAACGTGCCATTATTGTGGGCATGAAATCTTTTGGTAAAGGTTCAGTGCAAACAGTTTTACCCTTAGATGAAAAAACGGCGATTAAATTAACAACAGCGAGATATTACACGCCAAAGGGTCGCACTATTCAAGCAAAAGGGATTGTACCTGATATTAAAATTGATGCGATAATTATTCCTGAAGATAAACATGATGAAAAAGTTATTTTATCTCATATTAAAGAAGCCGATTTAGATCATCATTTAGAAAATGAAAATCAAGGTGATGGAAAAGTTACAGATGATGGTGTGCCTAAAGATAGAGAAGGCAAACCCTTGTTAAATTCAGATTACCAACTTTATCAAGCATTACAATTGCTAAAGGGCTTGCATGTCATGCATCAATCTAATGCCAATGAAAAATTTAACTAAATCAAACCTAACGCATTATTAAAATTTTATTCTTGCTGCAAAAATAGGCAGTAAGAATAAAATTACTGTCGATGTTTTAAATTATTATTTTCAATACAAACTTATTTCCACGAAGTAAATTAGTATAGTTTATATTTAATAGTTTGTTATTATTTTCTTAAAATTAACATCTAATATAAGAATAATAATCATGGCTGCCACTTTAGATTCACAAGAACTATATAAAAAACGTTTACGTATTCGCTTATTTAAATTACTGATTAAAGCAGCGAAATTAAATCCTAATTTTGATAAAATTCCATTTGATAGAAATAATCAATTCTCTTATCGTAATATATTTAAATATTTTCATTTGTTTACTTATCTTTGTCAAACTTGGACAATACGTTTGATTGAAGATCCTAGTTTTATTTCTGAAATAATGACTGAAGAATTGCAAGATTTCCGTAAAAGTTTAGCTGAGTTTTTTAAAACGACGAATATAACTTTTATGTCGATAGAGGAATGGGATGCGGAGTTAAAGCGTCGTGGACCAATTTACCATCCTCAACCGAATATTTATGATTCTCCTGAAGCCGCGGTTGCAATAATTTTAAAAGAACCCTCTCTCGTTAATACAGAAAATAAACATCAAATACAAACACTTTTAGTTGAATTAAATAAATTCATCTCAGTGCTTGTTAAATTAAATCCTATTTTAGCTAATCTTAGATCTATACTTGCACATAAAATAAAAATAATAGAAATTTATGATCCAGAAGAAGATTGTCTGTTACAGATTAAAAAATATGTTAATCAAAATGCTAATAAAAGTTTTATTGTAAATGCTTTAGCATTATTCGGAAGTGTTATTCTTCCGGAATTCCACATAAATATTAATAGCGATTATAGAAATCTTATTTCCATGTATGAAAGTATTTTAGATGACCTTTTTGAATTTATCGATAATTTCGATCTTATTCAAGATGCTGCTAAGCAAAGATCAGATCAAGTTATCGAAGGTATTCGTGGCAAGAATGATGAATTTTTTCGAGCGATATATTTGTTGAATGGTCAAGCCAATAGTTTTCCAAGTCTTAGTTTAGATAAAGGTAGACAATTAATAGAACATTTTGTGAATATTCAAAATGTGGTATTAAATTCTAGAGATCCTTTTCGTTTACTTTTAAGTGATGAAGCGATTAGACCCATCCTAAAAGATATTTGTGGTTTTGATGATTTGACTACTGAACGCGTACTGAGATTTTTTTAAATAGTAGAATAAATCTCTAAACCATCGATATTAGGAAAAAAAATTGTAACTATTAAGCACTTATGCTTAATAGTTACAAAAGATTTAACGAAAGTTATATTTCTTGCCGTTGATAAACTTATAAATTCTCAATAAGTTTCACCACAAATCTTGCAGCATTTTTTGCAGCAAGAAAAATATCCTGATCGATAATTTCATCGTGCAGTGAATCACCGGCGACATTACTCATGCTTCTGACGACTAGATTGGGCTTGTTAAATACTTGGCATGCTCTAGTAAATGCAAATGATTCCATGTCTATCGCATCGAGTGAATAGTGGTTAATGGTAGCGGGTAAATAGGGTGGTTTTGGGAAAAAATCAGTGCTCACGATTCCACCTAATTTGGCAGGGAATTGATTCGTATTAATTATTTTTTTTGCAAGGCTAATTAACGAGTCATCTGGAAAAAGCATGGGTTCTGGCCAGGCGATATCTTTTTTTAATAAATCGGCATCTTGTTCAATAATAAAATTAATGAGTTCAGCCTCTAATAAATGTGTTCCTACAACTATATCACCCATCGCTAAATTTGGATCTAATGAACCAGCAATGCCTGAAAAAAATATAAAGTCGGGTTGATGTTGTGTTAAAAATTTTGTAGTGGAAATCGCAGCATTCACTAAACCGATACCGGTACTTGCAAACCCAACGTGTTGATTATTGATTTCGCCGTGAAAAACACCCTGATTTAAACTGGATGGATTAAAATAATTGGCGAATTGATCGAGTTCTTTATGATATGCGGTGAGGATTAAGGCTTTCATGACGTTTTCCAGATTTTGCAAAAAGCGGCATGATAACGTATTTTTTATTAATTTAAAACAGGATTGATGAGGCGTAATTATTTTAAGCAGTGATGGATATTCTTCAATCCTGTTTTATTTCAGTAGTGGGTTAGGACTTATGAAAATAGATTTCGAATCTGGTAGAATGCTGCTTTTTCAGCATCATCATCCTCTTCTGTCTCTTGAACAAGCTGTGTTGATTGTTTAATGGGATCTGCTGTTGCTATATTTTCATCACTATCATGTTCATCAACATCATCATCTTCTTCTATTTGTACTAAAGCTTGAGCTTCAGGCTCTTTTGTTAAACTAATTTTACGCTGCATTTGACCATAAGAACTCCTGGGGGTAGGGGATCTTTCAGGGATTTCAGAATCACGTTTCAATTCAGCTTCATCTTTAGGGAATGCGTCAGGATTTCTTCTAAGAATCACATCTTTTCTTCGTTTTACAATTTTTTGCCATTTTGGATGTGCGTCATCAGAAAAGCGCTGTTGAATTTCGTGTAATTGAGCAGTACTTTTAATATCCCCATTTGATTTATCTGCTAATATTTTCAGGAAAAGTGGTGTTTCTTTATCTGAATCTAGCACCAAACCCGATGTCCAAGTGCTTGTTGAAATACCAAATGATGTTCGATTAAAAAAGACAGAAAGATCCCAACCTACTTTTGCAAAAATATGTTCCATCAATGCAAAAGTAATATCGTATTGAAGATCTTCATCAAATTCTGCAATTAGCACATCATATCTTTCTTGATTTTTCGCGATGAAGGAGGCATAGCCTTCTTTATTCGTCAGACCAAAAAATGTTGAATCGGGATTTTCTAATGAGCTTAATTGACTTTTTAATTTTTCTTTTGCTTTAAGAAGACGTTTTTGAAAACTCGGGGTGACTACAGTTTGTGTAAACATAATTTAATTCTCACATTTTTTCAGTAATCTTAATTATAAATAAGTCGAAGTTGAGAAATTCTTTTGATAAATTCATTATTTAAATTAAGATGATTTGTTATTATGGTTGGTTACAATATACAATAACAACACAGGATATTTAAATGAGCTTTTTTAATTGAAGTTATGATTTATTTTGACATTTAAATCTCAGTTGCTTAAAGGGTTAGACAAGCAGTTGAATAGCAATAAAAAAATGATAAATATGCCCCGTCAATTATTGTGCTGAAACTTATATGGACCCACCCGTTTTTGCAAGAATGTTTGTGAATAAAAACTAAGTG
>CAYGUK010000172.1:0-5378 GCA_964352985.1 uncultured Legionellales bacterium | reverse complement strand
GTTCTGAAACATGTGGTGTCATTTGATGTAAATATTGATTAAAAAATTCTTTATTTTTAAATATTATTTCATTTGATAATACTTTATTCATTGCTAATTTTAATTTTGCATTATCCACAAATGATTCGTAATCACAATTATTAATATTAAGAAGTGGGTCGTCATAACCTGTAAAATATCGTTGCCATTTTTTAGATTCAATCAATTGCAATCTTAAATCTGGCAAAGAAGGATGAGGAAGCGGCGTGATCATAATAAACTTTCCATTTTGGAGTAATGCGTGAGCTATATTATTAAAAACGCGTTGCTTATCTTTAATCCACTGAATGCAAAAAAAACTGGTTATTAAATTAAAAGTGCGATTAAACCCCAGTTGCTCGGCATTGATGACTTGATAATCAACATTATAAACGGCATTTTTTCTTTTCGCTTCATTGATCATATTTTCAGACGAGTCAATTGCTATTATTTTCCCATTAGGACTTTTTTTTGCAAGATAAGCGGTGATATCGCCATTACCACATCCAATATCTAAAATACTTTCATGACCAGTAAAATTAATTTTATTAATAATTTCTATATCTAATTTCGTTTGTGCTTGATTTATTTTTCCATATGCTTTGCCATCCCAATGGGGAGAATGTTGATTCGAGGGTTCATTAGCTTCTTTTTGCATTTAATTTTCCTTTGTTTTGTATTCCAATTAGTGAAAAAAGACAACCAACACTAGCAATTAATCCTAGGAATTCAAAAACGATGTGCAATGGCAATGAAGGTCGACTTTGATAACGATGTAATAAATATTGATATAATATAGAAGTTGAAATAATCCCAAGCGTACCGCCTATCCATCTTATTGTAAATATAATACCTGAAGCACTGCCCGTATCATTTAAGGGTATAAATTCATTTGCCATCGTCATAGAAAGAGAGTTAGTGATCATAACGCCCATTCCAAGTAAAGCAAAACTAAAAACTAAATAGAGTATAGATGTTGTGGTATTAATATGAAGCATGCTACCAAAAGAAATTACAATGATAAAAAACCCAGAAAAAATCAATATTTTTGAGTTGTATTTTAAAATTAACTTTTTCACTAAACTCGCAGTTAAGGCAAACGCGATGGAAAATGAAGAGCAGACAATACCTGTCAATAAAGCACTTAAGTGAAAAACATTTCTTAAATAGAGTGTCATCACAAATAACCACGCATACATGCAAAAATAAGATATTGCGCCACAATGAGATGCAACAAAATAGTTTTCAATTTTAAAAAGATCATAGTTAACTAATGAACTTTTTGTTATGACTAAATTAATGAGATAACAAATAAGGGCTAAGACTGATACTAAAATGATAAATAAATTAGTTAACGATTCGATGCGGTGAAGTTTAAGTTCCACAGCTAGAATTGATATGGAAATAAAAAATAGTGCTAAAGACATCGCCTGAAACCAATTAATAATAATGGTTTTGTTACTTCGAGATTCTTCAACATAAAAGTGAATCAACAAGATAGCCATAATTGATAAAGGAATATTAATTAAAAAGATTCCCCGCCAATTAAATATTGTTAATATTTATGCCCCAAAAAATGGTCCCATCGCCATGGCAAAACCTAAAGCGCCCCCCCAGCGAATTAACATATTTATTTTGACTTGATTGTCGTGAGTGTGACTAATAACAGCGACTGTAGCTGTCATCATGATTGAACTCGATATGCCTTGAATTAATCGAGCAAATAATAACAAAACAAAAGAATTAGCAATGGCGGCGAAAAGTGAAGCGACACCAAAAGCAGTCACACCTATTATAAATAATTTTTTACGACCATATTTATCTGCTAAACGACCAAATAATAAAAATAATGCGGCAGTACCAATGGTATAAGCACTTAAAAGATATTGGACTTTTACGACATTAACGTTAAACGTCGTCATAATATTATGAAGTGCGACACTTACCGCCATAATATCAACACACGCCATCATCACGGGTAAGCATAAAGCAACCATTAAAAAAAAGCTCACTCTAGATTGTTGCATTTAAAGCGTTTCCTTAATATTAACTTCGTCGAAGTTTTCAGAAAATCGAGGCCAGTGATATTGTTTAGCGATAATATTAATTACTTTATCTACAAAAGGTTGAGCATTTTGTTTATCAGTCATGATAACAAAACCTTGGCCTGTCTTTGGAAATATAATTAACTGATTAGTATAGCTCTGATTATAGCCTATTTTTCTTAAATTTAAGTGATGATATTGAGTATCAATCACAGCACCTAAACCAAAAATAGTATGCGGTTTTACCTCGAACATTTCATTCAAATTTTTTAAATTGATAATATGTTGATTCAACTTTGATTGCGAAACCTGACTTATCATTATTAATAAGTGTGCTAAATCATTTGGGGTTGACCATAAACCACCGGTTGCAGGTGCTGGAATATTATCCCAACCACCAGGTAATTCTTTACCATCTGCCATAAATCCCGGGATAGCATGGTGGATTAAATTATTTGGCAGTGGACAAAAATAAAAACTATGCGTCATATTAAGTGGTTTAAATATCGTTTCTTCGACTGCTTGTTGAAATGTTTGATGCGTTACATCTTCAATGAGTTGTTGAATTACCATATAACCTGCACCTGTATAATGATAACGCGTACCTGGTGGGTAAAATGCATGAATTGGTGGATTAGTTGCAGGCGATTCACCATTTAGAAATTGTTTTAAACTTGGTAGATTTGTATTATTCCCATAACCTGAAAATTGCGTATTCGGTTTACCATAAATTAATCCCGACGTCATATTTAAACATTGTAAAGGCGTCACTTCATCACTATAAGCGCTTTGTGGGATATGCCAAGATTGTAATTGGCTATTAATAGGCGTTGTTAAAGACACTTTATTTTCACCCACTAAATGTAAAAACATGATTGCAGTAATTAATTTTGATAACGATGCCGCTTGAAATATAGATTGATTTGTGACGTTAATATGTTTATCAATTGAAATACTATCGCTTTTCATCACTTTATCTTTATCAATAACAGCATAAGCGGTGACAGGGATATTAAATTGTTTCATCAATGACGTTATTTCAGTATTCAATGTGTTGTTTCCTGCATAAAGTGAACTTGAGACAATTGAAAAAATGATCGTAACTAAAATTTTTATCATATCGTTTCCTCGGTGTGAGGCAAAGGCTGAATCTGTGCAAATTTAATATCATTGACATAATAAAAATCATTATAAAGTTGATTAAAATCTTTGTTTTTCAACAGTATTGTTCCAATATAATCTCTCCCTGACGTGGGATAGCTTGAAAAATTAGCGTTTATAGGGTATTTCCAATTGATTTCATATTCACTTTTTAACTGTGGAATTGTCGTTTTCTGTTCCAGCAAACAACCCGGTAATTTAGGAAAACATGCCCAAGCCGCATATTGTTTGATATTTCTTGAGATCATATACTCATCATCTATTTCTAACAATAAATGATCAGTGTAGGGATCAATATTGGAGTGTTCGATATACATGTTAGGAATTAAACACCCCGGAGAACGATATGCAATTTCAATAAAGTAGCATTTTTTTTCTTTGGTAAGAATAAACTCTGTGTGTGTTACACCCGCAGAAGGTAAACCTAAAGTTTGTAAAACGTCTGATGTTTTTTTTGATAATAAAGCAGCGATATGGTTATTTTCTGGAAATACAATCGTTCCCTTTGTTTCTCCCAGCATGAAATTATAACAAGGCCTAGAATTTTCTGCGACAAAAGTTGTTATGATGCTCTGGTTTTTAATGAAACTATCACAGTGATACATGATACCAGTAATGAATTGATCGATTTCAAATATGTGCGGACTATTTTTATTGCTTTCAGCCCAATCGATTAAATCACCTAAAGTATTAAGTTTCGCTGCAGAAATTGCGCCATAGAGATGAGTGGGTTTGACAAAACAAGGAAAGTTTATTTTTGCTATTAATGCTCTTAAATATTTTTCACCGAATTTTCTGTACTCGTTAAAATCTACAATATCATAGCTCGGTAATTGGATATCGCTGTTTGACATGAGTGTTTTCTTCATCACATTTTTGCAATAAAACCGTGAATAATCCGATTTTGTTAAGCCAAGAAATTTATTCACCTCACCACAAAGTGGGATCGTTTCTTCTGAATTTGTAACGACTTTTAAATTTGTATTATGATTTGTGATTTGTTGAATAGTTCGAGTTGTCTCCGATAAACTAAAATCATCCATTTTGATAACAGCATTAAAATATTTAAATGCATTTTTTGTTTTGAAAATATCATAGCTAAATTCATTGATGAGTAGTATTAAATTATATTTCTCCGATTGATAGATTTTCGCGGCATCCATATCAAAACTATACTGGCTATTTTGTAATATGACGACATCTCGTTTCATGATTTTGCTCTTTGAAATGGATTAATAATATCATCTGGTTCTGGTACAAATTCGAGTAATTTTAAAATATTAACAATCATATTAGCAGGCAGAGCACATGTAATCGAACCAACGCATTTTATTACAAATGAAGTTAAGACAATTTGCCAAATAACATGGATTGGCATCACATGTAATTGAATCATTAATACTGCTAAAAATGTAAAAATAAATTCGCCGATTAATGACGAACCTATACTTCTTAACCAAAAATAACGGCCTTTCAATAATATTCGCCATTTAGTTAATAAATGAATATTAATAAAAGTGGAAACGATATAAGCAATAAAACTGCTGGTTGTATTTCTAAGAAAGGGTGAAAATATTTGAGTATAAGCATGCCCTCCTTGCCAAAAAGGCGGATGTTTTAAGTATAAAACCAATTCACAAATCACTGACATCACTAAATGGCAGATAAATGCTAATAAAATAATTTGACGTGTTAATCGATAGCCATAAATTTCTGCCATAATATCAGTGGTGACAAAAATTAAAGGCATAAATAAAGTACCCGCCATCGTCACTCTAGAAAAAATAAGAATAATATCGTTACTTAATAAACTTATGGTTAACATAAGCGTGACATAAAACATTGCCAGAATATGTAAATATTTAAAATGATTATTTATTTTATTCATGCTTAAATTGATATTCCTTTAAGCTTTCTTCTGAAAGTTCTAATCCACTTCCTGCAATTTCTGGCAAGTGAAGATGTCCATTTTTTATATTAAACGCATTTTTATAAATATGAGTAGGTAAAATTTCATCGTATTCCAACCAATAACTCGTTTTATAGTTTGCTAATAAACTCATTGATAACAACGGATATAAATGATTACATAAATGTAATGCGTATTTGTCGATTAATTCAGCGCAGGCAATAAAGCCCGTTATCCCTCCACAC
>CAYGUK010000171.1:0-5694 GCA_964352985.1 uncultured Legionellales bacterium | reverse complement strand
TTTTAAAGTGGGTGGGTCCATTTCATTTATTCAGCATAAATGCTGAATAGTTACAAAAATTAATCAAATATTTTATAGTTTTTGATCGGATGGACTTAATTCAGATTTTAATTGAGTAATAATATTTTTTCTTTGTTGTTCACTTAAGCTTAGCCATTTGGCTTTTTGTTCCATTATCACCAGTTGAAATGAGGCGCGATCCGTTGCAGATAAATTTTGCCATTCAGCTTGCATGGTTTTCATTTTTTCCATATAAGCTTTGCGTTGTGATGCAGTTAAGGATTGCATAAATTGTTTACGTTCAAATTTTTTTAAAGCCATATTTCTTTTAAATTGTTCATTCTTTTCTTTATTATATTGAGCTTGTTTAGCGGTGATTGTTGGATTTTGTGGTTTGAGTTCTAATTGTGGTGTTTCTGCAAAGGCGCTAATTGATAAGGCTAAACTGGCTAAAAGTATCATACATTGTTTCATGTTCGACATCCTATCTGTTAAACTACGGCCATTATTATAAACCAGATTAAATATATAAAAAATGCAAAATATTAATCACTTACTGAGTGTGGCGCCAATGATGGATGTGACGGATAAGCATTGTCGCTATTTCTTGAGATTATTATCACCCCACTGTTTGCTTTATTCAGAAATGTTAACAACAGGTGCTGTTTTACACGGCGATAAATCGCATTTATTAGGTTTTCATCCGCTAGAAAATCCAGTGGTTCTACAATTAGGTGGCTCCAACCCAAACGATTTAGCGCAAAGTGCGAAAATCGGTGAACAATGGGGTTATCAAGAAATTAATTTAAATGTGGGATGCCCTAGTGATCGAGTTCAACAAGGTCGTTTTGGTGCTTGTCTGATGAAAGAAGCACAACTAGTCGCAACTTGCTTAAAAGCGATGCGAGATGCCGTGACAATTCCAGTCACAATTAAAACGCGATTAGGTGTCGATAATTTTGATGATTATGCGTTTTTGTGTGAATTTGTGGATACGATCATCACGAGTGGTGTTGATACGTTTATTATTCATGCGCGAAAAGCATGGCTGAAAGGATTAAGCCCGAAAGAAAATCGAGATATTCCGCCCTTAATGTATCAACGAGTCTATCAATTAAAAAATGATTTCCCGCAACTGAACATTATTATTAACGGTGGGATCACAACGCGTGAAGAAGTCCTCTCACATTTGCAATTTGTTGATGGCGTGATGCTTGGCCGTGCTGCGTTAAATAATCCCTATTTATTGACAGATTGTGAGCGAGTTTTATTTCAACAACCCTTAATTGAAAGAAAAACGGTGTTATCACATTATTTTTATTACATCACACAACAACTCAAAAAAGGCGAACCCTTAGGGCGATTACTCGCACCGCTTTATGGGTTGTATAAAGGAGAAGAGGATGCGAAAATGTGGCGCCGGCAATTAAGCCACATGCAACAGCAAAAACAATTTAACGCCAGTGAATTATCAACATGGATTTAAAAGGGTGACAAGAATGAATGTATTAACCGTTGATTTTAATGCCAACGATGCAAGTGAAGCATTTACTAATTCACTAAAAAATACTGGATTTGCTGTATTAAAAAATCATCCTATTAACAAAGAGATTGTTAATTCCGTTTATCAAGAGTGGCAAGCATTTTTTAATTCAAATGAAAAATATGATTATTTATTCGATGAAGAAAAACAAGATGGTTATTTTCCACCGGAGCAATCAGAAACGGCAGTAGGTCATGCTGTGCCTGATTTAAAAGAATTTTATCATGTTTACACTTGGGGCAGATTACCTAAATCTATTACAGAAACGACATTACAACTTTATCATCAACTCGATGAAATCGCCTGTTTGTTACTGAAGTGGGTAGAGCAACATACGCCTAAAGATATTGCACAGCGTTTATCTATGCCTTTAAGTGAAATGTGTGTTGATAATCCTCGCACATTATTTCGCATGTTACATTATCCACCATTACCCGATAATGTGCCTGAAGGCGCGGTGCGTGCGGCGGCTCATGAAGATATTAATTTAATTACTTTATTACTTGCTGCTACTGATAGCGGATTACAAGTAAAAGATTCAACGGGTAAATGGCTTGATATTACAACTGATCATGGTAACTTAGTGGTGAATGCTGCAGATATGTTACAAATGGCAACTGAACATTATTACAAATCAACTACTCATCGTGTGGTTAATCCTGTTGGTGAAGCGCGAAAACGTTCACGTTTATCGATGCCTTTATTTTTACACGCGCGTGATAATGTGAAATTATCAGAAGACTATACGGCGAATGATTACCGGATGGAAAGATTAAGAAAAATTGGATTAGTAAAAGAATGACGATACATTTTATTTCTCAAACTGCAGGTATCATTGGTGTGATACTTATTCTGGTAACTTACTTTTTATTAAATAAAGGTGTGATGCGTTCTGACGTAATCATTTATCCTTTACTTAATTTAATTGGTTCTTCCCTATTATTATTTTCTTTGATTTATTCTTGGAATTTACCATCGGTCATCATCGAAATCTTTTGGATGTCAATTAGTCTTTACGGCATCTATAATGTGACGCAAAAAAAGCGTAAAGCATTTAAAGAAAAAATGGTATAAATAATTCACTCCCTCACAATTAAGTTGGGGAGTGAATAGAAATAAATAAAATTAAGCTTGTGCTAATTCTTTGATGTGTTTGTTTAATCTTGATTTGTGACGAGCAGCTTTATTTTTATGAATTAAGCCTTTGCCTGTCATGCTATCTAATTTTGAAACAGCAAGTTTATAAGCTTCTTTAGCCGCATCGGTATTTTTCTCTTCGATAGCTTTTAACACTTTCTTGATTGATGTGCGCATGGCAGAACGAAGTGACATGTTATGTTCACGATGTTTTGCTGCTTGGCGAGCACGTTTTTTTGCTTGTTTACTGTTGGCCACAGTGTTTCTCCAGTTTGTCAAAACCGGAAATAGTGCCCATTTTATGGATGTTTGTCAAGGCTAGAGTAAGTCGATTAACTCGTAGAGTTTATCTAATGCTTGTTTGGGTGTCAGAGTATCTGGTTGAATTTTAGCTAATTCTTCTAATGCCGGTGATGAAATCGTTGGTGTTTCGGTAAGATAAGTGCTAAGAATTGGCGTTGACTCGGTAGTTAACTCTGTTAACTTGTTTTTAGCTTGTGCAATAACTGATTTTGGTAAACCGGCTAAACTCGCCACTTGAATCCCATAGCTGCGATTCGCGGGTCCTTCATTAACCGTATGAAGAAAGACAATTTGATCTTCATACTCAGTCGCATCTAAGTGAACATTTACAATATGTTTATTTTGCGCGGCAAGTGAAGTGAGTTCAAAAAAGTGAGTGGAGAATAAAGTCATTGATTGAATTTGACGGGCAAGAAAATCTGCCGTGGCAAAGGCGATAGCCATGCCATCGAAAGTACTTGTCCCGCGTCCAATTTCATCGATTAACACTAATGAAGCGGCAGTCGCGTTATGCAAAATATTGGCTGTTTCTGTCATTTCAACCATGAATGTTGAGCGCCCACTACTAATATCATCTTGCGCACCAATGCGCGTAAAAATTCGATCGACTGATCCAATTTTGGCTTCACTTGCCGGAATAAAACTACCGATATGCGCTAAGATAACGATGAGTGCGGTTTGTCGCATATAAGTTGATTTTCCGCCCATATTAGGGCCTGTGATCAATAACATTTTACGTTGTTGATTAAGAATTAAATCATTGGGAACAAAGCTTTGTTCTTGGCTGTGTTCGATAACAGGGTGACGGCCGCCTTTGATATCAATAATATTATCGTCGACTAACATGGGGGCTACCCATTCGAGAGTTGCCGCACGTTCGGCTAAATTATTTAATACATCAATAGTCGCTAATGCGGTGGCTAAACGTTGTAACTCTGGTAAAACTGTGAGGAGTTCTTCTAATAATTGATCATAAAGTTGTTTTTCTCTTGCGAGTGATTTTGCTTTTGCCGTTAATGCTTTTTCTTCAAACTCTTTAAGTTCAGGCGTGATAAATCGTTCATTGTTTTTTAGTGTTTGTCGTCTGATATAATCAGTTGGTGCTTTATCAGATTGTGCACGAGAAATTTCAATATAAAAACCATGAATTTTATTAAAGCCAACTTTTAAGGTAGATAATCCAGTGCGCTTTTTTTCTTGTTGTTCAAGTTTTATTAGAAAATCACTGGTATTTTCAGCAATATCACGTAATTCGTCGAGCGTTTTATCATAGCCGGGTTTAATGACGCCACCATCACGGATAACCACTGGGGGATTATCGATGATGGCTGAATTTAATAATTCTGCAATATCCGGTAAGGGTTTTGCATGTTGCAGTAAAATATTTAATAACGGTGTTTTACAGGGTTTCGTAATTGTTGTTAAATCGGGTAATAACGTCAGTGCTTTGGCAAGTTGTGCTAAATCACGTGGCCGTGCTGATTTTAAAGCAACACGAGCAAGAATTCGTTCTATATCACCGATCTCTTTTAATATGCTATGCAGTGTTTCATTAATATTTAATGTAATAATTTCAGCGATAGCTTGTTGGCGATGAATTAATTTTTCGCGATCACGAATCGGACGATTAATTAGACGTTTTAATAATCGCGATCCCATGGCGGTTGCGGTTTTATCTATAACACTAGCAAGCGTATTGGCTTTTTTACCTTGGAGATTTTGAGTTAATTCGAGATTACTTCTTGTTGCAGCATCTAAGATAATGGCATCTTGTCTTACTTCTGCTTTTATTGAGCGAATATGTGGTAATGCTGTGCGTTGTGTGTTTTGCACATAAGCAAGTAAACACCCACTTGCTGCAATCGCTAACGGTAAATGATCGATATTAAACGCACTTAAATCTTTTGTTTTAAAATGCGTTGTTAGCGTGCGTCGTGCAATTTTTTCATCGAAGTCGAGTGGAATTTTACGTTTAACAGCGTATTTAAGTTGAATTAAATTAGCGATGTTTAATTGCTCGTTAATTAATACTTCGGCGGGTTGCAGGCGTTGGCATTCGCTTTCTAATGCTTCATCAGAATCAACTTCCATCAGATTAAAGCGGCCACTGGTGACATCTAAAATAGCGACGCCGTAGTGGTGTTTTTTACCTTCAATCGCGATGATTAAATTATCTTTATCTTCTTCTAAGAGATTTTCATCACTCACTGTGCCTGGTGTAATAATTCGCGTGACTTGTCTTTCGACGGGGCCTTTACTTGTCGCGGGATCACCAATTTGTTCACAAATAGCAACAGACTCACCCAATTTAATTAATTTAGCTAAATAACCATCAACCGCATGATAGGGCACACCCGCCATCGGAATAGGTTGGCCGTTGGATTGGCCGCGTTTGGTTAACGTGATGTTAAGTAATTCTGCCGCGCGTAATGCATCGTTATAAAAACATTCATAAAAATCACCCATGCGATAAAATAGCAACATGTTTTGATACTCTGCTTTAATGCGCAGATACTGTTGCATCATTGGTGTGTGTTTGGTTGATTGATCAGCTACTATCTCCATGGTGAGCGAGTATAGCGTAACTAGAAGGAATGGCAAATGACTAATGAGTTTGAAAAAATAGTCTCACAATTGAGTCTCGTGTTGCTCGATAAAAGTTTGATTTTAGCAACGGCGGAATCCTGTACTGGCGGTATGGTCAGCTGTGC
>CAYGUK010000170.1:0-5765 GCA_964352985.1 uncultured Legionellales bacterium | reverse complement strand
CGGGTAAATTTATTTTTTCTTTTTCTACTAATCGTTTGAATAAGGTGTTTTTTGCGCCCATGTATTGAGTGAGTAATAAGCCAATTCCAAATAACCAACTAATAATAGACGGTTTCCATTTAAAAAAGATTTCTTCATGCAATATAAAAGTGGGTAATGAGAGAATTAACACAAGCAAGAATATCGTGACTTGCAAGCGATCATGTTTACCATATTTAATTCGATGAGCAATCACACCAAAAAACATAAGAATATTAATCACGGCAACAGCAACATAAAATCCGTAAAATAAATAAGCGATTACAAATATAATTATGCTAAGAATGTCGTATAATGCTTTCATGAATAATGCTATCATCTCTAAAATTCGAATAGCGTAGTTTAGCATAACTTTAATTGAGGAGCATCAATCAAGGTGAAATATGATCTACATACACATACAAATCAATCAGATGGTGAATTAACACCAGAAGAATTGATATTTCGTGCGAGTGAAGCAGGGATAAATATGCTTGCGATAACCGATCACGATAGAATCACTTTTGATGATGAATTAGCGATTAAAGCAAAAAATTATGGAATTAAACTCATCCCCTCAGTAGAAATTTCCACAATATGGAATGGTATTGGTTTGCATTTAGTGGGGTTAAATGTTTTACCCAATGCGAAATTAATTCAACTAGGTTTAGTATCTAATAGAGAGGCTCGCCACGCTCGTAATCTTTTAATCGCAGAAAAATTAAGCGCAGAAGGTATTCCCGATGCATTAGTGGGAGCAAAGAAATACGCTATTGGTGAGATAGTAGGACGCACTCATTTCGCGCAATATCTAATAGAAACAGCAAAAGCCAAAGATATTAAACGCGCCTTCTCACAATATCTTGCCAATGGTAAAAAAGCATTTAGTGAAGCAAAATGGGTAAGTTTATCTACTGCTATCACGTGGATTAAAGATGCAGGTGGATTAGCGGTATTGGCGCATCCATTACGTTATGGATTAAAACGAAAACGTCTTTGTCAATTATTACAAGAATTCAAAAACCAAGGTGGTGATGGAATGGAAGTGATTAATTGTAATTTAAAACCTGATGAAAAAGAAAATTTATCGCGGTTATGCCAACAATTTAATTTAAAAGCTTCGTGTGGATCAGATTTCCATGGTAGTCATATGCCGTGGTATCAAATTGGTCGTTTTGATGAATTACCTAAAAAATGTCAAGCAATTGGAGACATTCTTTATGGCTAGGTTATTAACAATTCATCCAATCAATCCACAACAACGGTTAATTGATCAAGTTGTTCAAGAATTACAAAAAGGTAAACTCATTGTTTATCCGACAGATTCAGCTTATGCGTTGGGTTGTAAAATTGGCGAAAAAGAAGCACTAAATCGAATGCGAAGAATTAGAGATTTAGATGATGATCATAATTTCACTATAATTTGTCGTGATTTATCTGAAATAGCAACTTATGCTATTATTGATAATACTGCATTTCGTTTTTTAAAAGCCTATACACCCGGTCCTTTCACTTTTATTTTGCGTGCGACCAGAGAAGTACCCAGACGTATTTTACATCCTAAAAGAAAAACGATTGGTTTAAGAGTTCCCGAAAATTTAATTGCAAAACAAATATTAGAAACCTTAGGCGAACCTATGATGACTACTACCCTCATTTTACCCAATGAAAAAATACCGTTAGCTGATCCTCACGAAGCCGCGGAAGTGTTACGTAATGATGTTGATATTGTTATCGATGGTGGTTATTGTGGATTTGAAACAACCACGGTTGTTGATTTACTCTCCGAAGACGCCGTTGTCGTTAGACAAGGTAAAGGCATTCTTGAGTAAACTGACTTCCTTAAAATCTTGGGATATTTTTTTATTTTCTAAATTATATAATAAGGCTTGTTTGTTTTATTTTTAAATTCTTTATCACAAATATTTTTTAGGAAATTTTCAATGTTTTCAGATTATAGCCGCAAGAGGCTTGAAGAACCCTATTTAAAAATTCTTGTACTCAGTGGAACAAATGCGGGTAAATCATGCTTGTTATCAAAATATCAGATGAACGAATTTTCTGATAACTATACTGAAACAATCGGTATAGATTATAGAGACAAACAAGTATCGATTGAGAAACAACTAAAATTAATTCGGTTTATTGAAATTCCATCAGCAGAAAGGTTTTATACTTCAGGTTTAAGATTACTTGAACAACAAATCCTTCAAGGTGTCTTTTTTGTTATTGATGGTTCTATATTCATTCAAAAATTTCTTGAAGTAAGAAATTCAGTTAGAAAAACTCAAGGACTACTTAGAGATGAATTTTTTGAATTAACTGATAGACTAGATAAGGATCATATTAGACAAAATTTACCTTTAACCGTCTTTATCAATAAAATGGATTTAGTGGAATCTGAATTTATATCTAAAATCGACGAAATGAAAAAACACATTCATGAGTATTTTAGTACTTTTGCATTTTCATCCGTAGAGATATTTCATGGTTCAGCAAAAACAAGTGAAAAAGCAGATATAAAATGTGCTTTTAAAAGTTGTTATTTAAAAGCACATTTTAATAAGATGTTAAATCCATTAACACAAGAGCGAGCAATAAGATCAGAAAACACTATAAGATTAGGCGAATCTGAAACCCACCTTAAGAATAAAAGGGGTTGCTGCTAATACATTCTATATAGTTCTGTGGATAACTCTGTGAGTTATGTTATTAAAAACTGTCATTAGTATTGCCTCTAAGGTAGGTAAGTTCCTAACCTTCAGCATTTCGCTTATTATTTTCACATAAATATCAATAAGTTAAGTTTAAATCAAACATGAAAATAATATATGACGAAAATATGACAATATTCTGAGTAATAAATTTGACCTGTGTAAAACTCACGTCCTCTATCTTCTTCTCTAACAAATTACAAGAGCGAATCCAAAATATTTCACGCACAACACAAAAAATAAATTCACATTATATTCAATCGCATATACAATAGTGCAGATTAAAAATTTGCGGCAAACAAGATTAATTGTTCGACAATATCTGATACACTTTACGGCCGCAAAACATTGATGAGTATTAAGGAGTGATTGTTTGAGCCAAGAACATTTAACCCGAGTTTTATCCGGCATGCGCCCGACTGGCAAGCTTCATTTGGGTCATTTTCATGGTGCCATTAAAAATTGGATACAGCTACAACACGAATATGATTGCTTTTTCTGTGTTGTTGACTGGCATGCCTTAACTACTCATTATGACGAACCCGAAATTATAGAAAATAACGTTTGGGAAATGGTAATCGATTGGTTGGCAGCAGGGATTAATCCCGGTTCTGCTCATATTTTTATTCAATCACAAGTTCCCGAACACGCCGAGTTAACGTTATTATTGTCGATGATTACGCCACTTAGTTGGTTAGAACGTGTACCCACTTACAAAGAACAAATTGAAAAATTAAAAAATAAAGATATCGAAACATATGGATTTTTAGGTTATCCCTTAATGCAAAGTGCGGATATCTTAATTTACAAAGCAGGTCTTGTTCCTGTGGGTGAAGATCAAGTGCCCCACATTGAAATGACGCGTGAAATTGCGAGACGTTTTAATCATATTTACGGACGAGATAGTGATTTTATCAATAAAGCTGAAGCTGCGATTGATAAAATGGGTAAGAAAAATGCTAAACTCTATCGTAAATTATTAAAAAATTATCAAGAGCAAGGTGATCACGAATCATTATTAACAGGTCAAGCGTTACTCGAAGAACAACGTAATATCAGCATTGATGATAGAGAAAGACTATATGGTTATCTCGAAGGCGGCGGTAAAATTATTTTACCAGAACCTCAAGTGTTATTAACTAACACACCAAAATTACCCGGACTTGACGGCCAAAAAATGTCAAAGTCTTATAATAATTCAATTGGTCTTCGTGACGATGAACAAATTGTCGAAGAAAAAATTAAAACTATGCAAACAGATCCTGCCAGAGTAAGAAAAACCGATCCTGGCGATCCTGAAAAATGTCCAGTTTGGGAACTTCATAAAGTTTATACGGATGATTCTGTAAAATCATGGGTGCAAGCGGGTTGTAAAAACGCCAGCATTGGTTGCTTGGAATGCAAAAAACCGTTAATCGATGCCGTGCAAAAAGAATTACAACCAATTAGAGAACGAGCCAAGGAATATGAAAATGATCATGGGCTTGTTAAAAGTATTGTGGCTGATGGTTGTGAAAAAGCCAGAGAAGTTGCGCGTGATACATTAACCGAAGTGCGGGAAGCAATGGGTATAGAATATTCATGAATACAGTAGTTGAAAATACCGAAATGACCGAAGACATTCCTTTCGCTAAAGTAAAGGGTGAACCTTATTCGAATTTGCCAAAAGATTTATACATTCCACCTGATGCCTTAGAAGTTTTTTTAGAAACATTTGAAGGTCCATTAGATTTATTACTTTATCTTATAAAGCGACAAAATTTGGATATTCTCGATATTCCGATTGCAAGTATTACCAAGCAATATATGGAATATGTCGAAATCATGAAACAATTACGTTTGGAATTAGCAGCAGAATATTTAGTCATGGCGGCGATGCTTGCTGAAATTAAATCTCGCATGTTATTACCCAGGCCTAAAAAAGAAGACGATGACGATGAAGATGATCCCAGAGCAGAATTAGTTCGTCGTTTACAAGAATATGAATGCATAAAAAAAGCAGCTGAAAATTTAGATGAAGTGCCAAGAGTCGGACGTGATGTTTTTTTTGTTAATGTTGAACCGCCAGAATATCAACCCCCCAAACAACAGCCTAAAGTAGAACTCAAAGAAATCTTAATCGCTTTTGCTAATGTGATGAAACGAGCTCAGTTAACAGCGCATCATCGAATTGAAGCAGAGCCTTTATCCGTTCGTGAAAGAATGACGCAAGTAATAACCCAATTAACAGCAGATAAATTCACCGAATTTATGGATCTCTTTGATATCCGAGAAGGGCGAATGGGAGTCGTTGTGACATTATTGGCAATTCTAGAGTTAATCCGGGAATCGATCATCGAGATCGTACAGTCTGAACCCTTTGCTCCGATACACGTTAAGGTAAGATCATGAGTGATAGTGAAATCAAAAATATTTTAGAAGCGGTTTTAATGTCTGCGGCTGAGCCATTAACCATCGATAGATTAGGTGATATGTTTCACGAAAACACACGACCAGATAATAAAATTATTAGTGATACATTAAATACATTAAAAGCGGAGTATGAAAATCGCGGTATTGAATTACGTGAGGTGAGTAGTGGCTTTCGCATTCAATCACGTTTTATATATGCCGAATACGTTACTAAATTATGGGAAGAAAAACCGGCGAGACTATCACGCGCTTATCTAGAAACACTAGCGCTTATTGCTTATCGCCAACCCATTACACGTGGACAAATAGAAGATGTGCGTGGTGTGAGTGTGAGCTCTAACATCGTCCAATCATTAATCGAACGTGGTTGGGTTAAAATTGTCGGACACAAAGAAGTCCCTGGCCGTCCTGCGTTATTAGCGACAAGTAAACAATTTTTAGATGATTTTAATTTAACATCATTAACAGAATTACCAACGCTAGAAGAAATTAAAGATTTAGATGCGTTAGGAAAATCAATTCAACAAGAATTAAATTTAGATGTAGAAGAAATTGATAAACCTAAATTAACAATAGTTGAAAACAATGATCTTCAAGCTGTAAATGAGGTGGCAATTACTG
>CAYGUK010000169.1:0-5888 GCA_964352985.1 uncultured Legionellales bacterium | reverse complement strand
CGGGAACAAAAAAATCAGAATTTCTCTAATTCAGATCCGCGGAATGTGGGTTACACGAATATAAATTTACACTTAATATCATGATTATATGAGTAGTATTAATATAAGATTATGATAAGTATAAAAAAGTAAATATATAATCCTATCCCAATTAACTGGCTGAATCGATTAAATAGACTATATTTATTATAGAGTTAAACAAGTCAGAGACTGATAGTAAAAAGCCAATTTTAAAGTATTTCTGAGCTTATCGCTTAGAAATACTTATTTCTATAATTAATTTATACCAAACATATAGGGCTGACAGCATGAACAAACTAGATCAATATAGTTATTTAATTATGTTTATTATTCCGCTATTAATTTTATGCGGTTATATTTTTTCTGCGCCCTATTTATTTTTCGTGCTTGTCTTTATTTGTTATTTTTTAATCGAAGTAATTGATTTTATCTTGCCCAAAGATAAACATTATTCCTATGATGTCATTAAATCACAAGATAACGAAAGTGAACCTCCCTTTAACTTTTATCAAATAATTATCGTTAGTTATTTAGTATTTCAATTAATTGTTTTATTCATCGCACTTTATTTTGTCGCTTATAAAGAACCTAGTTTTGCATGGTTTATCATGGCAATCCCGCTTGGTATATCTGCTGCTTCTGGATTAAATGTAGCGCATGAGCTCATGCATAAAGGAAGTATTTATAAAAAAATATTAGCGAGAATTTATGGCTTATTTCAGTTTTTTAGTTTGAACGATTATCATCATGTCTACTACCACCACAGAATGGATCTTACTGCCACACCTAAAGATATTGGTTCTGCACAAAAGGGTCAATCAATCTATCAATTTATTATTTCTCACCCTGCTGCCGTTATCAAAGATGCCTGGGAAATGGAAGCGCGTAGACTTCAAGGGAAAAATAAAATGATGAAAAGCATTAGAAACAGAGTCATTTTAGTGCCAATTTTAACACTAATTTTATTTGCATTTGTCGTTTATTTATTTAGTTGGTTAAGTTTGTTATTTTTAATTGTCCAAGCGCTTATATCAACAATTGCATTTTATCTTGTTACGTATAACCAACATTATGGCTTGATTCGACATAAAATCGATGACAATACTTATGAAGAGCAAAGTTATCAACACTCTTGGAGTTGTGATCGTTATTTAAATTCAAGACTATTAATGAATTTAACAAGACATGCTCATCATCATTTATATCCTTTGTGTCCTTATCAAAATTTAAAAATCATTGAAAACAGCCCAATTTTACCGCTGGGATATCTTGGCTCAATGTTTGTTTGTTTAATACCGCCGTTATGGTATAAATTAATGAATGATAGAGTTGATGAAGTGAATAAAAAATTTGAAAAATAATATACATTATTTTGATTAAATATTTAAGGAATGATATAAATGTCAAATAATGCTTTTTTTTCGAAATGCAAAAAAATGTTTACTTCATTTATTCCTTCTTCGAAAAATGAAATAGATTCAACTATTGCTACCATTAAAAAATCGAAGATCTTTCAAGGCCTAAATCAAAAAGAATATAATCATTTAGCGTCACTTGTAGAACATCTACGATTAGATAGCAACACCGTAATCTATTCAGAAAATGATGTGGGAGACTCTTGTTATATAATTACAGAAGGTGCCATAGTCGCGACAGTTAAAGATGGTGAAGGTAATGAAGTTGTTGTCGCAAGATTAGAAAAATTTGATTTTTTTGGAGAACAATCGTTATTAAGTCAAGATACAAACTTAAGAAGCATCACTGCAAAAACAGCTGAAAACACAACGTTAATTAAAATTAAAAGAGAGGATTTTATCAATATCATTGATAACAATAATGATTGTTATCAAAAATTAACGTTAAAAGGTAAAAAACAATCCTTAAACAAACTTTCTAAACTGCTTAAATTTATTGAAAATGTAGATAACAAAACATTACTCAGCTTGAGTAATAATTTCATTAGTTTTAAACAGGGAGATATTATTTATAACATTGATGATGAAACAAATGGTGCTTATTTTATATTGTCAGGCACTGTCATTGTTAGAAAAAACAATATTGATGGCAATCTAATTGAGACTAAACTATCACATGGCAAATTATTAGGTGAAATTGAAATATTAAAGCAATCAAAACGAAATGCAACAGCGATTGCCGAAACGGATGTTAAAATACTTTTTCTAAGCAATAGACTATTTCAAAAAATATATAATGACAATCCTTTATTGCAGTCACATTTAAGACATTTGCATCAAATCTATGAAATTGAAAATCGTGGAGTCGTTTCAATTTTTAGAGGTAAAACTGATAATGATGATGCTTCAACTTTTATATATACCTTAGATGATGGCACGTCATTCTTAGCTACAAAAATAATAGATTCAGATATATTTAAATTAAACAAATTAAATTCATCTAATACTCGAGTATTAAGTTATCAACATGATAATATATATCGTGAAATCATTTTTGAAAACGATATACCTGTTGGGGTCAGCAGCAATTGTTTTTGGCGTGATTTATCAACTATCTGTGATTTAATTTTTACTCAAAGTGAATTATCAACTTGGGAGCAATCATTATTTAAAGATTCGGGCCATATTAGTATTAAAACAACGAATAATAATAACGATACAAATAAACCAATCTGTAACTGCATGCAAGTATCTTCAGACACGATTATGACGGCCATAAATTCCGGCTGCAAAGATGTAAAAGCTATCTCTAATGCCACATCAGCAGCTACTATTTGTGGTGGATGTCGAATGAGGATTGAAAAACTTTTAGGCCATAATAACTGGCATCCTGTTTATATTGATAAAGTTATTTCTCATAATGATTTAATTCGCAGTTATCAATTAAAGCCTTTTAATGAAACACTTGATTCATTTTTCGTCGGACAACATTTAGTTATTCAAGCTTTTATTAATAATAATTTAATCGAAAGAACTTATACCGTCACTTCATTACCGGAAGATTTAAGTTATTATGAGATAACAGTACAAAAAGAAAATAATGGGTATTTTTCAACGTGGCTTTTCGAAAATGAAAATAACACACCATTTTTAAGAGTCTCCCCACCTTCAGGTAAATCAATATCAGAAATTGATCTTAAGCAACCATTGATCTGTTTAATTGGCGGCATAGGCATTACACCCGTGATTGCACTCCTTCGCCATCTTCATCAACAAAGTATTTCACCAACGCTTCATATTGATTATTCGATTAGTAGCCAAGATAGATTATCGTTTAATAATGAGTTAACTCAATATCAACAAAATGATATTAATATTAATATCAGAATAACCTCGGAGCAATCCTATATCAATCAACGTGACATTGAACAATTAATCGCACAATATGGTGAGTTAAATTTTTATATTTGTGGATCTGAGAAATATTCTACTGGAATTGATAAGATTCTAAATGCTATGAATATCCCGTCATCACGTATTTTTAAAGAAGTATTTATTCATCCGTTTAACTAAGTTGGATTTGATATAAATCGAGAAATTAAGGTTGTAACACTATAAAAAGCTTAATAAAATCTTAATATTATACAATATCCTACCTCGCTTCATTCAAAATGGGGAAATTTCCCGGATACCTGAAATTTAAACACATTCGATATAATGTCACAAAATTAAAGAGGATATAAATATGAATGATTTTCGGCAATTAAATCAACTTACGGTTTCAAGCTTAGGTTTGGGATGTATGGGCATGTCAGAATTTTATGGTGATAGTAGTGAAAAAGAATCGATTGAAGTAATGCATTATGCGCTCGATCACGGTATTAATTTTTTCGATACTGCAGATATTTATGGCTATGGTGATAATGAAAAATTAGTTGGTAAGGCGTTAAAAACTCATCGTGAAAATGTCATTGTTGCCACGAAATTTGGAATATTGCGCGATATAAATAATCCCCGTAAGCGTGGCATTAATGGCCATCCTAACTATGTTAGGCAAAGTTGTGAAAATAGTTTAAAACGATTAGGCGTGGAACAAATTGATCTCTTTTATCAACATCGAGTCGATCCTAACATTCCAATTGAAGAAACAGTGGGCTCAATGAGTGAACTCGTGATTTCTGGGAAAGTGAGATTTATAGGATTATCTGAGGCGAGTAGCGATACCATTCGCCGAGCGAATGCTGTTCATCCCATCACTGCTTTACAATCAGAATATTCGCTTGGTACTCGTGATGTTGAATACAATAAAATATTAGCAACCACGAAAGAATTGAATATTGGATTTGTGTCATATAGTCCATTATCGCGTGCTTTATTAACCAATCATTTACCCAATGAATTTGCTAAAAATGATTTTAGACAATATTTACCAAGGTTCAATACAGAAAATTTACAACATAATATAAAACTAGTCACTTCTCTACAGTCTATTGCTGATGATATTAATTGCACTCTCGCTCAATTATCCTTAGCTTGGCTATTACATCAAAGCCATCATATTGTTCCCATTCCTGGTACTAAAAGATTAAAATATTTAAAAGAAAATATTGCAGCAGTTAATATTAAACTTAACCAACCTATTTTATCAGAAATCAATACAATTATTTCTAAGAATAAAATAGTAGGTGAAAGATATGCAGCAGATATTATTGCCGATCATAATTTAAATGGTTAAAGGAAATTAAAATGATTTCAAAACATATTAAACATAAATTAAATATAGAGGGTAAATCATTTTTTACTGAAAAATGGTTACCAAAACTAAAAAAAGCTCAACAATCATCACTAGGTTTTTATTCGATTCTTGTGGGTGAGCAAATAGATGATTTAGATAACATTCATTTAATACTACAATTTAGCGATCAAGCGGCATTAGATAACTGGTCAAAAAACACCACGCATCTTGATTTGTTAAAAGAGTTAAAGCTGTATCAAATTGACACGAGTGAAATCAATTTATTTCAACTTAAGGAGATTTAACATGAATACTTGTAAAGCGTTTATTAAACTTGAAAAAATGGTTTTAGATCGCCATGGAAAATACGAAAAAGCCAAATTAAAAGATAGCAATTGCTGGATAAAATTAACTGATTTAAATAATAAAGACGAAGAATCTCAACTGCAAAATAGTATCGATAACGCCGTAATGCGTTGGCATGAAGACGGTCGTGTTAACGACTTTATTTCAGTAGCTATAAAAAACTTAAATTTTATAACTGAATAAAATCTACTCTTTAAATAATGGTTTAATTTTGGGAATAGTTAAAAAAAGGGTATACTATACCCATTCCGCATCTTGGCAGAGAATGGGTATATACCAAAATCGAGAAGTGACTATGACCAATATTAAAACTAATCAACAAGTTAAAAAGCATTTAGCCAATCAGTCCGCGGAAGATATCCAAACTATTGCTAAACCTTTAATGACTCACCTTGAAGTAAAAAGCTTAGTTTATAAGTCAGTCTCAAATGATGGTAGCGAAATTATTGTCACCACGCATCCTGGATGGATACAATATTATTATAATAATCATCTATATACTAAAAGTATTCTTGAAAAAGAGCCCAGCAATTATGTAAAAGGTGAGTTATTATGGTCACATATCCCCTCTCATTCTGAAATTATTCATGCAACTCGTGAGGGTTTTGCAATTGATCATGGCATCACACTCATTAGACCATCTAAAGAAAAATGTGATTTTTTCTTTTTTGGCGCTGATAAAGATAATTATAAAACTAATCAATTATTAGTGAATAATTTAGATTTACTCGATAAGTTTGTTCATTATTTTTATTTCCAAGCTGAAGCCCTAGTAACAACGTTAAGTAAATCAAAAATTCATATCGAAAATAAATTCTCTAATAATGAGTTACTTGTAAATGAGCTGGCGT
>CAYGUK010000168.1:0-5961 GCA_964352985.1 uncultured Legionellales bacterium | reverse complement strand
GATGTCGCACACATACCCACAGGCACAACAATTACAGTAATTTTAATTTTTAACACGGAGCTAGAAAAACTCTCTTGATTTTTTAATTTCGTGGTCTAGACATGGGGGTCACTTTAGTTTTGTAATAATTGGACTTGTTGAATAATAGTAGTTCCAGATTGATTTTCCGCAGAAGTTCTCTCAACAATAGCGCCTTTTTTCTTTCTTGAAGTAGTGTAAGGTTCTATCAATCTTACTGTAGGTGCCCTTACAACATCTCTGTTTCTATCTTGATACTGTCTTTTCATCAAAAGACGGAACAAAGAATCTTTTGCTGGTTTTTCATAATATAACAAACTTGAATCTACTAATTCCGCAACCATTTCTTTTAAAGGATGTCTGGGATCTGTATCAAGATCTCTTAGTAATAACTTATTAAACTCACTAATACTAAAAGTTAACATATTATTTTCTGCAGAATCTAAATATAAAATTTGTTGATCACCAACGTTGGATGGCAGAATTTTAATAAGAAGTAATGAGTGATATCCATCATCATCACCATCATCAATTGAAAATACTATTGGCCCAAGTTTATTCAGTAAATACTCGAGAAATTCTATTGTAATTTCGTAACATCTAAAATCTGGAATATCATGATCTTTATAAAATTCGTAATATTCCTTTTTAAAATTTATCCGTTTAGTTGGCGTTTTAGTAATAATTCTAATTTCAGGCCAAGGATCATCACTCATGATAGGTAACCCATCAAAACCTACTATAGATAATAAATATTGTCCGTATTGTAAAACAAAACTCAAATCAGATTCATGAAATGCAGTCATCATTAATATTGCAGCAAGCCAACAATTACTACTGGATTGTTGATTGAATAATAAATATCTCTTTTTATTTGGGTCTTGAGAAAGTGAAGTCATCATAGTTGTAGTTGAACAACTCATTTTATATCCTACTTTTTATTGTTATATTTTAGTTTGAGAATTTACTATGATGCTAAAAATATTTCCAGCATTATTTATTTCCATATATAATAATCTAAAAAAATACTGATATAAAAATTAAATAAAATGACCTGTATAAAATTGAAAAATTATATTGCTTAGAAATGTGGTGTTTTTATCAGATATTTAGAATTATTTTATTATAAGTAAACATCAGTCATCTTGTTCCCTTTTTTGGTTTTTTTGGTCCAAATAAATCTTCATTTTTAGCAACATCCACTGTTGATCTTCTGTTTCTTAATAAAGACATTTCAACTTCCTTTGTCACAGGCATTGGCTCAGTCATCACTCGTTGAGTTCTAGTAACAGCCGCTTTAGAAAACATAGTACTTTCATCCTTAGATTTTTTCTTTGCTTCTTGAGTAACATTGTTTACTTGAGTATCATGAGTATCCTTTTGCGTTAAACTAGCGATCACAATGCGATCTGTAGGAACAAAACGTAATTCACTTTTTTCATTATCATCCTCACTATCTTCTTCAGCGGTGTCAGCTTGTTTATTTTTTTTAAATCTCTTTGAGAAAAAGTTTTTAATAAAATTTCCAGCAACGACAATAGATTTAGCTAGCGAACTTACGCCTAAAATTACCCCGGCTATTATTAAACCAATTTTAGGGATTTTTAATGCTTGACTTGCTAGAGTGTAAGTTGCAGTGTATCGACCAACTGCATTACCAATCGCATAAAGACCAACTGAAATATATGACGCATGTTCTACTGCCTTGCTTGCACTACCTAATTCTAAATCTTCATCAATCGTAATTGCTAATTTAGTATTATTGGATTCTTGCAACATCCTATAATCAACATAAATCGAAGCCGCTAAATAAATACCGGCTGCAATAAAACCAAAAGGAGGTGGTAGTAATAGTAATCCCACAACAGGCAATAACGAGCCGACTATAGAAGCAAAAATTGCTTTTCTTTTTCCCCATTTAATTGAGTTTCTAATTTCCACATCAGTGAGAATTTTCTTTTTACAATGTAACTGTAATTGTTTTCCTTGCTCGGAATCATTTACACAAGTTAACGCAAACGTGTCTACTACCTCATTGTAGATTTCAATTTTTCTTGGTCTTTTAAAATTGGGATTTGTTTCTTCCATTCTTTCATAATGTGAAAGCCAAATCGGCAGCATTTGATCGAAAAATTCACGCATAGCTGGGATATCTAAAGGACGATCTCCACTACGACTCTCGTGAAATTTTTTTATTGCGGATTGCATAAATCCGACTAATTCGGTATCTGGTTTTTTCTTTGCTTGTACAAAAACAATTACCGCTGGATCAAGATGACTATAATGTTGAGCAAATCCTTTAACAATATCATTATAAATAGCAAGTCGATTCACTGAGAGAAAACATTCTTTTTCGGAACCAGATGATTGTTGATCTCCACTTGATTTTTGAGCTTCGAATTGTTCTTTTAATTCTTTTACTCGGGCAGCATATGCGTGTTGAATAACAGCTTCAGCCGCTTGCATAACAATCGTCTTTGAATATTCCCTAGGATGATTAAGAATTTCATAAGCTCTCTTAATTTTTTCATCTGATAAAGTAATTGCGTCTTTATCTTGATCGGCGAGTGCCGCTTTATTTAGTTTTTCAAAAAAATTGGAGATTTCATCAGTTGCAATTGCATGTATTGCAGCGAATTCAAATTCAGATTTTTCTAAAACGGACGCTTCTTCTTCGAGTAATTCAATTTCTAATTTAGGATAACCACCCAATTTTCGTTTAGCCCATCGACCTAAATTTGCAATTTGCTTTGCAAAGCGTTTTGGTAATAAATAGCCGACCATCTTTAAGAAAAAATAAACACCAGCCAATGCAATGACCACACCTGCAATCACATCACCAACAATACCTAATTTACCATGCAATTGTTCAGTGACACTTTTTAATTGCATCACGAAAGTACTACCAACGGTGACGGCTGTGAAAAATGCGGTCATTCCGAACAAAAAAGAATCCCATGTCGATCCGGTATTAGCTGCTGATAACTGATCAGCATTTCGCATGGAGGTATACATTAAAAAACTATTCATCCCTAAAGCAATAGTTCCCCCAACAATCCCTACTCCTACTGCTGCTGCCCAGCCAAATGGGCCAGATAATAAAACAACAATGGCTAAAAACATTAAAAATGAACTGCTCGATGCGGTAAAAAAAGATAAAAAGTTTCCTGCATAGAAAGCCGCTTTTTTACCGAAACTTAAAGGTTGATTAGCTCGTTTATATTTATACTGAATATGTTTGCTTATACTTGGATTATCAACACAGGTATCTAAAAAACGATCAACGACTAAATTATGTAATTCGTTATCACTCGGTGTAGCCCATCCTTTATTTTTGAATTCTTCTTTTAGCTTTAATACAGCAGTTTTAAACAGTTCCTCTAACTCATGAAAATATGCAACAGGCGTGAATTGACTTGATTGTGCAGTGCTAAACAATCTATTTTTAATGTGGTCATCAATTATTTGATTGAAAAATTTATTAAAACTAGCTTCAATATTTTGATTATATAATTCATATATTGCTTGAAAACAAGCAGCCAAAACAGCTTGCCTATTCTGATCTAAAATTTTATCTAACGCATTGGGTAATGTAATACGACTCTCATAATCCAATGCAGCTTGATAAATTATAAAAACTAAACCATATAGCACAGAAAGATCTTGATCAGTATAAACTTCTTTTTCTAAAATCTTTTGATATTTTTTTCTCGTAAATTGTTTTCCTAATTCTTGCTTCACAGGATCAGGTAATTCATATTGCGTAGGCATAAAATCACGCAATGCCATAGGAAAAGCAAGATGTGGCAATTCTGGATTGTATAATTGTTTTATATCACTAAGCATCAGTCACCTCTATTATTAAGTATAGCTGCTATGCTATTTTTGCAAAGCAAAGTGACAATCAACTTATTGATTTTTAAAATTTATTAATAGCCTGATAGAAAATTTAATAAAATCGACAGTGAAAATTTACTTATTAACCTTAAATAATCAACGACCAAACAAACCAATGCCATTAACAAAATGGCTACCTGAAACATCACGAAATTGATAACCAAATGCTAATCCTTGGGCTTGCTCACCTGCGAAGATACCCACAATTTTTCCAGAAAAAGAATTGGGTGGTCCAAAATTAAAAACACCTTGAACTGGATTAATTTCAAATCCTGATGTGCCTCCAATTAATTGGCCATTGAGCGGATGTGTGATCCAATCAAAACCACCTTTATCTACAACGTGTAAAAAGCCCGTCACATTTCCTGTCGTAAAATCAATATTAAATCGACTCGTGATCGGCCTAATCCCAATCCCTGAAATTAAATCACTTGTTGTAAAACGTCCTTCTGATCCATTCCCTTCTGATAATCGAAGTTTGTTATAAACCACCGTACCAGATTTTGGCAAATCATTAAGATTATTCGATATCCCTGAAATCCATAGCACGGAGTGTGATAAAGCTGAATTACCTGAACAAAGAAAACCTGAAGTGCAATTCGCACTACCCCACTCTCCCCACAAGAGTGGGGTATTAGGAATAAATTTTGGCGATGACAGTACTGAAGTCCCTTCAATAAATCCACCCGGGATTGAAGTACGAGGAAAATTCACAGCCAATGTATCTAAAGCTGTAATGGTATTGGGATCAACAGGACCAGCAAATAAGCTATCATTTGGTTGATTTGCTATAAAATCAACATTCTCAACTGCAATAGCAAAAACAGGTAGCGGTTGTTGACTAATGCCAACCACATCCGTGATATCATTTATTTGTAAATTCGGATTTTCAAAAATTGGAATATCACCCACGCTAGTTTGCAAGGAATCGCTCGCAACATATTCTTCGCTACCTGATTGTTCACTTGGATTGGATTGATCAAAATTATTTGTAGAAGATGAACTTTCACGATGAATAATGGGTGAAATTACTCGTTGTAACACGGGTAATGGAATGTGATCAATTCTCTGTGGACGTTGACTAATTTTAGCAACAAATGCATTTGTGGAAAAACCAGTTCCTACACAAAGTTGTTTCGCACAAGCAACACCTTCAGTTGCAGAAAAATAAGTTGTATTACCCTCATCAATTGCCGTGTAATAAGTACCTCGAACACCAATAATAACTGCGCGAGTAATTAATGAAACTGCCTCATCATTTTTCTTTGAAATAATACCTGTTAAGACTCTAATACCACCTTTAAAAAGTGAAGCTTGTCGTTTATCTGTTTTAGGATCATGATTAAATTGATATTGATCAATTTTATAAATCGAATTAGGGGCGATGCTAACTATAGTACCATCCGTATATCGAATTTGAGCACTTGCCTCTTCACTAGTTTGAATTTTATCTCCAACAAAAAGTGGTGAGCCACGTTGGATTTGCTTAGATTGAGTATTAACCTGACCTCGTGTTGCTATGACTTTCGCAATGGATGTTTTACTAAAAATTGGGCTGGAACAAAAAAATAAAGTGATCAAAATAAATAATTTATATTTAATCTCTTTACTCAGTTGTAACATCTGATAGCCTTTTTATCTTAAGACTCCTATACCCGTAACAAACTCTGATGAGCCTGTTGAAAAAATATAACCGATCGCAAGATTTTCACCATTTGTTCCATTGATAAAGCCTGAAACAGATCCAGAAAAACTTAATGAAGGCCCAGATGGAATAAAAGTCCCTGTTACTGAAATTGGCCCACCAGTCGCAGGATCAATAATTCTACTGGTGCCACCATCTAATTGCCCTACGAATTGATTCGTAACCCAAGTGCGACTGCCCGAATCAAGCACATCAATAACACCAGTTACATCTTTAGTTGTAAAATTAATATTAACTTGTGAGGAACCACCTAATCCGATTCCAAAATCTTCTAAATCATCATTCGTGAAAATACCTAAATCATCTGTGCCTTCTGAGAAAACAGCAACACTATAAGTAGC
>CAYGUK010000167.1:0-6132 GCA_964352985.1 uncultured Legionellales bacterium | reverse complement strand
TGGTGAACAGATTTTAATAACATCAGCAGTTAATATCGTATCAGTCACATCAAGTGTTGCTCCATATAAAATACAAAAACTTCCACAATGTATTAAACTTTTCAAAATCTGACGATTAATAAGAGCTTCTTGTTCGTTAGCGATTTTAATTTCATATTGGTTTTGTTGACTTAAAAAACACTGCGGCTAAATTGGTTGATGACGAAAATTAGACATTACAATTTCTTGTTGAACTTCTTGTTCTTGTCTCTTTTCCTGTCTTCGTAACTTTCCTAGTTTAATCTTTGACTTAGAAAATAAAAATGGAAATGTATTACTTTTAGATAACATAGTTAACCTTAATGCTTATTACTTACAAAAATATTATTAGAACATATCAAGGAATATTAACTATCTGAAAAAATTTAGGACAAAAATAAATTAAAACGAGTAAAAAAATTAAAGAAAGAAGAATGTTGGCAGGGAATTACTAATAGTGAATTCGTTGTCATTCTTCTATTAGCAATTCCCATTTCACCGACTAAACCATAAGTGCAGCGAATGCCTAAATCAATATGCTATGAAATTTATTTATCTTAATTAATCATGATTCATGATATAAAAAATCAAAAATAACTAAAATAACGCTAGAAACATTTTTATCAAAAGCAATTCCTCCTATACAGTAAATAAATAATTATCCAATAAATGGGTAAGATGACTGTTGCTATTTTTACAGCGCAATCCATGCATGCCAAAGTTAAACAAGCAGGACTTACGCAAAACTTCAGCTTTTGTCCGTGGTCTTCGTTATAATCTTCGTTCAAATACTCATGCACCATTCGTACACTGCGCTTTTCACTGCAGATTATGCCTCGACCACAAACAAAATCTTCGTTTTGCGTAAGTCCTGACAAGGTATCAATAACTTTAGTCATCTCACTCCAACCCTATTTAAATAAACTATCATTTATGAACAATAGTATTATTTAATTGATTACTTTATGGGATTGAACCCACCGATCAAATTGTCGTTGTTGCCATTGCCGATATTCTTCAAATTGTTCTGGCAAATAAATAATTCTTTTATTACGAAAAAAATATACTGCACCAATCCCAGCATAATGCTTAACCGACAAGTCAAGAGCATGTTTTACATCTTTAAAGTTGATAGTCGCGCCCGCCAAAGCATGTAAAGCTTTAGCAGGTCGCTTCTTTGGGGGTGGGCAGCTTGGAAATAATGATAATTGTTCTGGCTCACTCATTAATATTTCTCCTTTTATGCTATGTGCCATTTAATCGTAAAAAACAGGGTCAAGAAGCAAAGCACTTGTTCATGACCTAACCCCGAGGTGGCTTGTAAAGAATTAATTCGTTGTAATATTAAACGTTGTACTACCATGTTATCCTCTCAAAAACTTTTTAATAAATTTTGCAAATCTACAAATCTACAAATCTACAAATTTAAAATAAATCAGGTATCGCGTTAGTCGCATAACAATATTTGTAAAAGTCATCGGTTAAACTGAATAATCACGAAATTGTCCTATCACGATACCCTGAACCATCACTCTTTTTGCATCATAAGTCATTAAACTGTAATTTTGATTTGCAGGAATTAATGTCACGGTGCCATCATTATTTTTTTGTAAGTGCTTTAATGTTGCTTCCTCACGATCAATTAAGGCGACGACAATTTCGCCATTATCGGCATTAGCACAAGGCTCACAGATAACAAAATCACCATCTAAAATACCTGCCTCAATCATAGAATCACCTTGTACTTTTAATGCGTAAATATTTTTACCCGTAAAAACACAAGAGAGTTCGATTGTTTGCTGTTCGGCAATTGCTTCGATGGGTCTTCCTGCAGCAATTTTGCCCCAGAGGGGAATACCCGTCTCAGTAGTAGAGTCATCATCAACACCATCATCTACGGTCAGCAGTCGAATCCCTCGATGGCGCCGTGACTGTACTTCGAGATAACCTGCATTCGCTAACTCATGAATATAACGATGCACAACACCTGTAGATTTAATACCAATACCCTCAGCAATTTCAGGTAGCTTGGGTGAATAACCGTGATCATCAATATAGTCACGGATAAATAATAATGTTCGGCGCAGGCTATCTGTTAACATTTAATCACTCTCAATAAATTCTCATTAAAAGACAGTTTAGAGAATCTAATGAGAATAATCAAGAGAGTGTTTGAGAATTTAATAAATTTTTTTTATCCGCCCTCATTAAATTTTTCTACCTACCATCCTACTTTAGAGTTGCTTTAAACTCTGTTAAGGAGTCTAATTTCAAGTTCAAATTCATTGAGAAAATCGTGAAATAAATAACTAAAATGAATAACAGAGCAAAATTTATAAGCGGTGATATTAAAAAACATTTAATCGCCATGTCGTTGCCAAGCCTAATCGCCATTTTTACAAATTTAACAATTCAAGCTGCTGACATGTATTTTATTGCACGCTTAGGAAAAGCATCACTAACAGCAATTAGTTTTGTCTTACCGATCATGAATATTATTTTTGGTATCAATTTAGGATTAGCTATCGCAACATCAGCAACAATTGCATTATTGATTGGTGCTAACAATTTTAAAGACGCTAAACAATTTGCAAGCGTCGTCATTTGCACTGCATTTATTATTGCCTTAGTTATTGCAACATTGGGATTAATTCTATTTCCATTTCCCTTTAATTTGCTTGGTGTTAAGTCATTTATTATCATGCAAGAAATTCATCAATTCGTCGAGATTTGGTATATCAGTTTATTGTTCTCATTTATTTTATTTATTTGTGATTTTATTTTACGTGCTCATGGCTCGATTAAAATAAGCAGTTCGCTCTTTATTTTAGTTTCTTTATTAAATTTATTCTTTGATCCTATACTCATATTTGGCCTTGGTCCATTTCCAGCATTAGGTATTGCCGGCGCAGCGTGGTCAGGCATGATAGCACGGGTGATTGTATTGTTTATCGTGTTAACATTATTAATTAAACAAGATTACCTTTCCTTTAAGGCAGATAAAAATAAAATTAAACCATTTATCATTAACATGCTAAGTTATTTTATCCCCGCAAGTTTAACAAATTTTATTCCACCTATTTCTGTCGCCATTACAACTTATTTATTAGCCACTATTTCAACAAACGCAGTTGCTGCTTTTGGCTTAGCGTCAAGTATTCAAGCCGTATCACTCGTACCATTTTTTGCATTATCTGGCAGCATTAATCCAGTTGTCGCTCAAAATTTTGGGGCAAAACAATTCTCTAGAATTGCAGAAGGCATGAGATTTAGTATTTTATTGTGTTTTATTTGGGGTAGTTTAGTGAGTATTATTTTATTCCTCAGTAAAACATTTATTATCGATTTATTTACTCAAAACTATCAAATTATCCGTGTGGCAAATTATTATTTCGATATCGTGCCCATCAGTTATATGGGATGGGGTATCGTGATGATGACTTGTGCTTATTTTAATGGTTGTAAAAAACCGATAAACTCCACCATTATTTCATTTGTAAGAATGATTTTGTTATTCGTGCCACTTGCTTTTATTTTTAAATGGCTATTTTCATATATCGGCATTTTTATAGCGTTAAATATTACTAATTTGAGTATTGGTTTATTGTGCCTATTTCTTTTAAGAAAAATATTATTCGAAACAAAAACCGTTAATGTGCTTTCAACAAATTAGGGTAATCTATTCCCAATAAAATAAGTTAAATAGTTTTCCTTATAGTTTGTTGATGATCTTCTTGTGATACTTTTTCTTGTACAGGAACAGCTCTGCGTTTACGCCAAAATTCCATATTAGAAATAGCGCTACCATATTCACCAAACTGTAAAGATTGCATTAATGTAATCTCTCGACTGATCAGTTTTCTACAATTGTTATAACATTCCATACGATCTTCTACTCGGTCACAAGTTTCTGGAATATCAACAATTTCAGTATCAAAACTTCTCGCTAAAGTCACTAATACTTGAGCGAATTGTTGAGCTTGTGATGTTGTCAATGTTGCATGTTGAATTTCTATGAAAGCTTTTAATTGCGCTTGAATTTGTTCTTCAGTGAAGTTAACCCCATGAGCAAGTTTCTCAACACCTGTACAAAAACTAGTTATTGTCTCATCTGATAACTTAAGATCATGATCGCGATAACCAAAAAAATAATATTGTTGCATCTGACAAATCAATATTCGAATCTGGATATAATTTCGAGAAAAAGTCAGATAATCTTGCGGGAAACTCTGACAAGCATCATAAGTGCGTTGAGCCCATTCTCCCATTTTCTTTTTCATAAAAGCTTTATCTGATAAATATAATTGAATAACAACTTCATCTCTTAAATTTATATCCTCGCTTGATACATTAAATACATAAGAATGATCACCAAAATCTTTAACAAGAGTTGTGTAAGCCAACGCTCCAGCAAAATATTCTTCAGTAAATTTAGAATGGCAATCGTTGTGAATTAGTTGTTGGGTCTCATGGTTCAAAAAAGCTAATTCTTCAGTATCAGGTTTTACAATACAAAACTGTTTTTTCCATGTTATGATACTCTCATCAGAAAAATAAAGTGCTAACTCCCGAAGCTCATCACAAGCAGTAATCTCTAAGGCATTATGAACAGCCTGCAACGATTCCAATGACAATACTTTTTCAAATGCCTGAAACAGTTCGTGTTGTTTTGATAAAAAGTCTTTTAGTTTTTGCGCCGAATGAAGACTATTTTTAGTATCAAACTCTTGAGGTGTTAAATCAAACGTAGAAAATGTTTCTTTGAAATGTGAATTTGCTCTATTTCCTAGCATGGAGGATCTCCTTGTTATTTTTATCTACATTTTGTCTGAGTTTAGGTTTTTTATAGTTGATAAGCAACCTAAAAAAAACATTAGAATATTTACTCACTAAAAGAAGTCAATTATTACTGCTTTATTTAGATTAGTAAACTACATTTAAAATACATTATGCGTATTGAGCATAACGTCATAAAAAATACATTAATATTACAATTTGCATACTGTAAAATTCATTATTATCGGTTCAAACTTGCAAACCTTTAGACCTCAACTAGGCTTAAATTATAGGAAAGATGATTAAAAAACTAAGCTATAAATTTTGGGAGACAGGGGTGATGAAAAATAGGATTGCAATACTTAAAGATAACTCACATAAAAAAATCATATTGAGTTTTGTCGCTGTTTTATTTTTAACTTTTTGTTATGCCACAGCAAACGCTATCATTCCACATAAATATTCTGCAATAGTTGTAGATTTTAAAACAGGAAAAATTTTATATAAAAAAAATGAAAACGATAGACGCTATCCGGCATCACTAACTAAAATTATGACCTTATATATGGTATTCGAAGCACTTGATAAAGGTAGTTTACATTTAAATCAACCGTTACGGGTTTCACACAAGGCAACACGTAAAGAACCTTCCAAATTAGGATTAAAGGCGGGAAGCTATATTACTGTTGAAAATGCTATATTATCATTAGTCACTAAATCAGCTAACGATATGGCAACTGTTTTAGCTGAAGCAGTGGGAGGCTCAGAAGATAATTTTTGTAAGATGATGACCGAACGCGCCAAAAGTTTAGGGATGAAAAATACGGCATTTTATAACCCTTCCGGTTTACCTCATCCAAAACAAAGAACCACCGCATATGATATGGCGAAATTATCGATGTCACTATTGAAACACTACCCGAATTACTATCAATATTTTAATACGCGTCATTTTCAGTATAACGGTCGACATCATCGTAATCATAATCGTCTACTCTCAAAATATCGTGGATTAGATGGTATTAAAACGGGATATATACGTGACTCAGGTTTTAATTTAGTTGCATCGGCAAAACGAAAAGGTAAGAGAATCGTCGCAGTTGTTATGGGCGGCAAAACGGCCCTATCTCGTGATCAACATATGATGCGTCTTCTTGATAGTACTTTCTATCAATTAGGGATCTCTGATTAGGTTAGATTAGTAAATTGAAAATCACCTCTTAGACGTCAATTGCAAAAATACTTGATTAATTGGCGTCTACTTTATTTAACATTAAAATATTCAAAATGATGGTTATCAATGCAATTTTAAGTTTGGTTACAGAGATGGTAATAAGG
>CAYGUK010000166.1:0-6160 GCA_964352985.1 uncultured Legionellales bacterium | reverse complement strand
CCATCAATGCTTCCATACGCTCCATAAACGCCGCACGTCCTGATGGCATTTTCATGGATTTTAATTCTTCATCACCTGTTAACACACCTTTAGCCATTAACTGTTTTTGTTCCAACAAATATAACATGCGATGTTCAATACTATTTTCGCAAACCAAATTAATCACCTGCACTGAGCGTTTCTGATGTTTTCGCCAAGCACGTGCAATACGTTGCTCTAACTTAGCAGGATTCCAAGGCAAATCTAAGTTAATCACGATATTGGCTACTTGCAAATTTAAACCAACACTTCCTGCATCCGTTGACAAAAAGAGCCTGCAATTGGACTCTTTCTTAAATCGATTAATATTTTCTCGACGTTTTTTCTGCGGAACCGTACCCGTATGCCAAGCAATTTCCCAATCATTTTTATTTGCCAACTCTTTAACAAGATGCAACATGCGCTCCCACTCTGAAAAAATAATAACTTTAGCTTGAGGGTCCTCTAACTGCTCATTTAAAATAGATTCGAGCTCTTTTAATTTTGGTGATACATGACAGTTCTTATCCAAAATATAGGGCGTATCGCAAATCATCCGCATACAAGCCAGCCATTTCTGTAATTTCTCAAACTCTTCTTTGCGTAAAGGCTGCCGTTTTGCTTTATGCATCAATCGAGCTACATACCCTTCATACTCTTCGTACCGTATTCGCTGCTCAGCTTCCATGCTTACAAAATAATTATTATTCAAACGTTTTGGCAATTCATTTTCAACGTCTTGCTTCTTACGGCACAACATTACTGAGCGCAAACGACGATACAGTTCATCTAAATTTTTATAGCCGATCGGGCGTCCCTCTTCATCCAGCTCATAAAAATCACGATTAAATCGAAATAACGGACCAAATAAGTAAGGATCCAAAAATTGAACAATGGAATAAATATCATCAATTCGATTCTCGACTGGTGTTCCTGTCAACACAAATGCATAACGACTTTTCAGTTCTTTAATGACAGTCGACGTTTTTGTTCGCCAATTTTTAATGCGCTGTGCCTCATCGAGAATAACGACATCGGGAACTAAAAGTCGCTGAATCTCAGCATGATCAGAAATCACTTGCTCATAATTCATTAAATAAAAAAAGTGATTTTCTTGATATTGTTTTAATCGCTTTACTCTTGTTCCGAAAATCACATAACTGGATAAATCTGTAAATTTCGCAATTTGTTCTTCCCATTCAGTTTTCAAAGAAGCCGTTGTCACCACTAATACACGTTGCACACCACGAAGTTGTTTTAACAGCTTACAAGCAGCAACTGCTTGAACTGTTTTACCTAATCCCATTTCATCCGCTAACAAGGCACGTTCAGTGAATGCCAAATGCAACAGTCCTTCCTTTTGATAAGGTAATAATGGATATTTCACGATATCCATACTGCGTTTACCTTGCTTCACATCCGTTAAAAACGCCTCCCTGGATGACAATTTTTGCGATTGGGTTTTTAAATAATCGATGTGATGTTGAATATGTTGAGATAGTCTCAATTTTCGTAAACGCTTGTTGCGACTCACTTCTGTTCTTATGTCTTCAAAAACAGATACCGTATCGCCTAACAAAGTACCATCAGAAGAAAAATAGGGATCAATAAATTCCCTTAGTTTCTTACTTACCTTATTAGCCCAAAGCACACGAACTGTTTTTTTATCACCAGGATCCAGAAAAATCTCAACACGATCACTTCCAACACTCGCTGCTTGTTTAAATTTCCTAACGCCTTTCTTTTTGAGTTTTTTTAAAACGGCTTCGATATGCTTGCAGGTACCTAAATGATTCGTACGATAATCAGGGCAATTGCAAGAGTTTAAGTTAGCATCAAGGCTTCGTATCTCAACTGCATATTTTTTATTATTTTTTCTTGCGGAAGAGACAGAATAAACGCTGAAATAATCTTGCGCCAGATCTTTATTTTCTACTTTAAGTTTTTCATTATCTGCTCGAACCTGCCGACGCAATATTTCATCTGCATCTGTGGTATTCCAATTATGAGGGTTAATGGTAACTTTTTGCTTCTTCTTTGTCTTAGTGGATTTTCTTGGCATAGCTAATTCTCCTCTATTTTTTTGATATTGCTCTCAGAATCACATCGAGCACTAAATCCAATTGCTTCATCACATCTTCTGCCAAAAACCTCAAAATCTTATAACCATTTTCTTGTAGTAACATATCTTTTCTTCGATCTCGTCGGTAAGCTTCAGCAGATGACAAATGTTGCATGCCATCGATTTCAATGACAACATTTGAATCAGCACACAGAAAATCAACCTCCATTTTACCCAACCCGTCAAATGGGATAGACAAGTGATGATTTAGTTGAAAACGACCCTTTGTTTCTTCTAGCGTTTCTAGCCGATAAAATAAAAATGCTTCAACGTGACTACGCGCACGATCAATATTAATATTTTGACTTGAGTGATCAGCGAATAGTTTCGCCAATGAAGAATCAACACCATCACGGATCAAACGCTGCATTGTATTCGTAAAATTCATTTTCCAAATAGGATCCGCAGGCAGTGAGACAGCGGCCGGCCAACCATGATAGGCGCTTGCTGGCATGATTATTTCATAACCAATAGCTTCATAAGCTTTACATCGACGATTAAACATTCGCTCGAGCATGGGCACTGAAAAATCCGCATAATCGTATATTAGAACTTCTTTTTTTAAATCATACAAACGATGCAATCTTCCCGAGTATTGTGCAATGGTTCCTTTCCAGGAAATAGGAAGGGTTAAAAATAAGGTATCTAATCGCGCATCATCAAAGCCCTCACCAACAAATCGACCCGTTGCTAAGATAACTCTGTGCTCTTCGGATGAAATGGATTTTAATCGATTTATCGCGTCAATCATTTCACGTTTACTTAAACTGCCACACAACACAATGAGATGTTCTATTTTCGATGATAATGCGTTATACAAAAGATCTAAGTGTTCATTTCGCTCCGTCAATACAATAGGAGAACGACCTTTTTCTACTGCATTTATTACATCATCACAAATCAATTGATTTCTTTTTTCATCATTTATAATCTCATTACATAAATCTTGAAATTGCAAACGTAAATCTTCTTGTAATATTTTTTCTGGACAAAATGCAGTAGGCCGTACCATAACGTGATGCTCAAAGGGTCGTTCAATGGCTTGTTGCTTTGCATTAACACGATATCGAATAGGTCCGCACCTCATCGTTATGATAGGGTGATGTCCATCTTTTCGGATAACGGTTGCAGATAATCCCGTAATAAATCGTGCTTTAACATGTCGCATCACCTTATCAAAATTAACCGAGGGAACATGATGACATTCATCGATGATGACATATCCATATTGACCAATAAACTCAACTAAATCCTCTTTTCGAACTAAACTTTGAATCAATACAACGTCAATTAATCCTGTTACTTTTTTTCGTCCACCGCCCAATCGGCCTATCGTTTTATCTGGCATTTTAAGAAAAGTTTGCAGCCGTTCCGCCCATTGGTCTTGTAATTGTTTGGTATGAACAATAATTAACGTGTTTGCCTTTCTTTTTGCAATCAAATAGGCAGCAACAACGGTTTTTCCAAAAGCCGTAGTTGCGGACAATACCCCTATATCAGATTGTAATAATGTGGCTGCTGCATTTTCTTGTTCTGATCTTAAAGCACCCTGAAAGTAAACATCTAATATTTTTCCACTAAATAGCTCATCTTGCAGTGTATATTTAATTTTTAATTCTTTTAACAATTGTTTAATTTCATCTACACAACCACGAGGTAATCCAAGGTGATGTGAGTAATCATAGGCACATCCAATAATTCTAGGAATCTCATAAACTGGCAGACGCATGGCCTGTGCCTTATAAAAAGCCGGATTTTGAAAAGCAGCCATTCGAATAAAGCGATTTAAAAGGCTCTGTGGTATATTTTGCTTTTCAATAAAAATCTCATTTGCAAGAACCAATGTGATTTTTTTCGGCAAGTCTTCTGAAGGTATTATTAACGATCGACTGGACATCGGTTTCCAAGGTGTTGGATTCTCTTCATCAGCAACATCCAATCGTACCCCTAAAACACGCCCCTGCTTTTCAGCATCATCCACTAATGCCTCCACTCTTTTTCTAGAAATTTTTTGAAGAGAAGCAAGATAAGCCCACTGATCTTCAATAACATTCAAGCTCTCATCAACAAAAATACTATTACCCTTTTTTCTTGCCTTTTTTTGCATGGGTAATGCAATGAGATTGCCAAAACCACCTTTGGGTAGTGTATCTTGGTTTGGAAAAAAACGATCATACGAATCTAAACCCAATTGTCGATGGCGTTCCATGGTTTCAGTTAAAATAATTGAACCTAATTTTCTCGCCAATATAGCCGGGATGTTTTCAGAAAAAAACAACCAAATATGGGCACCTTCTCCTGATCGTGAACGCTCCAGTGCAGCTGGTAATTTCATTTGCTGACAAGTGGTAAAAAATGCTTTTGCATCCATCTCCCAGTTAGCTTTATCAAAATCAACGGCTAGAAAAAAACAGGTATCGTCCAGAAGCATCGGATAAATACCCATAACAAATTCTTTATTGCTGTTATCTCTACCTTGCAAATGCCAACGGATCTGATCATCGGTGACCGGAATAAATTGTCTATGCGGGCAGTCATGGCACTTTATTTTAGGCTTTTGACAAACATGACGAACCCATTCATTTTTACAAGCCGGAGCATAACCCGATTTCTGGGTTCTTTGATTTTGAAATCGGCGGGGATAAACATCAATGCGCCCACAAAATAAGGATCGAAATAAGGCAATCTTTTCAGATACAGGTGATCTCTGATTGATCATCATGACTCATGCAACCTTAGTTTATACATATACCCTTATTCACAAAACAAATCATCCATCGTTACAACGCTACTTACCAATGCTTTTTCGTATTGATTGTTTGATAAGCCCCCAGCTGCAACAAACGATACGAGTAACTGTTTCTTAGAGCGTGTCTGTTCTTTAAATACAGATAATTTCCGATTTAACATTTCAAAATAATCCTTAGTAATAACAAAAGGTTTATCACAATATTTAATCTCACAAATAGTGATTGCATCATCACGCCTATCAAATAATAAATCAATTTGCGCGCCTCTACGCTTTTTGTCTTTGCTTGGCACATATCGCCATGTGCTAGCCAAACTCATCGCTGGCAAATCAAGTTTTCGCTTAATCTGTGTAAGATGTTTGTAGCACACTGCTTCGAACGCATAACCTAACCAACTGTTCCATTCGGGTGTTAACTGTATTGCTTGCCAGTCATTTTTATCAAATGCACCTGCCTGTAATTTTGTTTTAATTGGCTCAATCCACTTCAAATAAAAATATGTATATTCATCAATCAAACGATAATATGTGCCTTTACGCTGATGATACAATGGCTTGAAGCTCATAATAAAACCGGCGTCCTCTAATTCATCGAGCCTTTTAGCACTATTACTACCTGTAGAACCTATTTGTTTCAAAATATCATTTTTCATAATGCCGTAACGATTTTTTGCTAATGTTTTGACTATTTGCACATGCACATCATGATCTTTAAACAAAGAAGCGAATAAATTATCAAACTCGCCCAAGAAAAATGCATCTTCATTAAAACAAAGTTTTTCTATAATTTGTATTGCAGATGTTTTCCATTGCACCTTAGACAAATAAAATGGAACGCCTCCTGTTACCATATATAAGAGCAAGACTTGTTTATCATTTAATGTAATACCGTTAGCTTCTAAGTACTGCTTGGTGTTATATAGGTTATAAGGCTTTAATAAAATTTTCTCAGTTACACGGTTATGTAAGCCACCTTTACTTCTAATAATTTTATTAATAATCCACGACGCTGAAGAACCACAAATAATGAGCTTGATTTTTGGATTTCGCGACCAATATTGATTCCAATAGTAGTCCAGCGTCTCTAATAATTTTGACTTTGGAGTTGCCATCCAAGGTAACTCATCAAAAAACAACACGACTTTTTTAGCTTGCTTTTGTTTTTCTATCGCATCATTGATCAATTCAAAAACATCACGCCAATTTTTTTCGTGTTGAAGCTTTAGCCCACCATAAAAAATTTTGCCGATACGATCCATGACATTAGCAAT
>CAYGUK010000165.1:0-6258 GCA_964352985.1 uncultured Legionellales bacterium | reverse complement strand
AACGCTCATTTTCATCATAAAAGCCAAATAATATTTGCGCATCTTCACGCACTACAAAATGGGTAAATAAAGTAATTTCTTCACCTATTTCAGGTAAACGAAAAAAAGTCGTCATGGAAGTTTCGACTTCATAACCTAAGCCCCCAGCTTCAATAATCACTTGCGGGACTTGTTTATCAATTATCACGCCTCGAATACGTCCAATCATACTTTTGTACAATCCACTTTTAAACTCTAGTGTCGAATGATACCAGATCATTGCTCGTTAAACAGAGTACAATGATTAGAATATGCGCCAAGCCCAAATAGTGCCGACATAATAAATATTATTAGTTAGTGTGCAATACGCCTTGGAAATGACTATGACAAATCGCAATAGCTAAAGCATCTGCCGCATCGACTTGTGGTGTTCCAGATAAATTTAATAACACTTTCACCATATGTTGAATTTGATCTTTAGTCGCACCACCATAACCAACGACAGATTGTTTAACTTTTCTTGGACTATATTCGAAAACCTCTAAACCCGCATCAGCGCAAGCCACCATCGCCACACCCCGCGCTTGGCCCAGTTTTAATGCGCTTTGCGGATTTTTATATAAAAAAACTTCTTCAATCGCGACAGTTGTTGGCTGATATTGAATAATGATTTCACGAAGAGATGCGTGAATTTGTTGAAGTCGTTCCGGCATGGTTAGCGCTTTTGCTTTAATACAACCACTGGCAAGATAAATATGTTTATTGCCTTGGCTTTTAATAATTCCATAGCCTGTGATCCTTGAGCCCGGATCAATCCCTAATATTTTCATTAAAGGTTTTTACCCTAATTGTTCTGCTACATCATCAGCAATATCAGCATTGGTATAAACATTTTGCACATCTTCACAATCTTCAAGCATATCAACTAAACGCATGAGTTTTTCAGCATTTTCAAAATCCAATGAAACCGTTGTTTGTGGAATCATTGTAATATCGGCATCTTCAAATTTCAGTGATTTATTTTCGATGGCTTTTTTAACATCGACAAAATTTTCAGGTTCAGTTAACACTTCAAGCGAACTATCATCATGACTTACAACATCAAGTGCACCAGCATCAATGGCCACTTCCATGATGGTATCTTCATCACAACAACCTGCAGCAAAAGTAATAATACCGCGTTTATCAAAAAGATAAGCAACAGAGCCATCTGTTCCTAAATTCCCACCACATTTAGTAAAGGCATGCCGAACTTCAGAGACCGTACGATTACGATTATCGGTTAAACAAAAAACCATAACGGCAACACCATTTGGCCCATAACCTTCATAAATTAATTCTTCAACATTATCAGCATCGAGTTCACCGGCACCGCGTTTAATTGCGCGATCTATCGTATCGCGCGTCATATTACCGGCTAATCCTTTATCTACCGCTAAACGTAATCGTGGATTACTTTCCATATCACTGCCACCCATTTTCGCAGCGATAGTAATTTCGCGAATTAATTTTGTAAATAATTTACCTCGCTTTGCGTCTTGAGCTCTTTTTCGATGTTGGATATTTGCCCATTTACTATGACCGGCCATAAACTCCCCTTAAGATATTTCAAACATTCTCTGCAATGCGGTTATTGCGTGTGTTGCAGTTTCTTTTGGTACAGTGATTTGATTAACCACATTACCTGAAACCAGATTATCACAAACCCAAGCTAAATGCTCTGGATCGATCCGAAACATCGTAGAGCATAAACTCATCGTAGGTGACATAAATTTAACGATTTTATTTTGATCTTTAAATTGATCATTTAAACGATTCACTAAATTAAATTCAGTTGCAACTAAACAATGTGTGCCATGTGGTAAAGCTTCAATTTTTTGAATAATCTGTGACGTCGATCCCATAAAATCAGATTTTTCACATACTGAAAAATCAGACTCTGGATGAGCTAAAACATAGACATTCGGAAATTGTTTTTTATAATTATCGATATGTTCTGGTTTAAATTTTTCATGAACCGAGCAAAAACCTTTCCATAAAAATATTTTTGCTTTTTTAATTTGATCATGAGTTAAACCACCATATGGTTTCATGAAATCCCATAGAGCCATTTCGCTATGATCAATATTCATTTGAAAAAAAGCGGTATTACGCCCCAAGTGCTGATCAGGAAAAAATAAAGCGCGTGGTCTTTGTTTAAAGGCCCAACGCAAGATTTTTTCAGCATTCGTTGAGGTGCAAGTGATGCCACCGTGTTCGCCACAAAATGCTTTTAATTTTGCAGAAGAATTAATATAAGTGATGGGCGTCACTTCATTTTCAACATCGATCACTTCATTTAATTCGCGCCAAGCTCTTTCAACCGCCGGTAAATTTGCCATGTCCGCCATAGAACAACCAGCAGATAAATCGGGTAATATAGTAACTTGATCATCTCGCGTTAAAATATCAGAAACTTCAGCCATAAAATGAACGCCACAAAATACAATATATTTTGCCGAAGATGCCGCAGCTTTTTTCGCTAAACCAAGAGAATCACCACTGGCATCAGCATGTTTAAACACTTCATCACGCTGATAATGGTGACAAAGCAACATAAGTTGATCACCTAACGTTTTTTTTGCAGCGACAATTTTTTCATGACACTCTGCTTCAGACAATTGAAAATAGGAGTCAAATGCCTTTGCTTTTTCACTAAACATTATTTCTCCTTGATAGCGATTGATAGTTCACGCAATTGTTTACTTTCAACTTTTGATGGCGCATTAGTCAATGGGCAAGATGCAGTTTGTGTTTTTGGAAAAGCAATGATGTCACGTAATGATTTACTTTTTGTCATTAGCATCGCTAATCTATCTAAACCAAACGCTAGACCACCAATAGGTGGGCAGCCTGATTTTAACGCATCTAATAAATGTCCAAATTTATCTTGCGCGTCTTCTTCGGATAATTTCAATAATTTTAACACGGCCATTTGCATGTCGTAGCGATGAATACGAATCGACCCACCACCTAATTCCGTACCATTTAACACCATATCGTAAGCGCGAGATTTAACTTTCGCTAAATCGGCTTGTAGCAATTGTTCTACTGTTTCCAAATGGCTGGCGGTAAAAGGATGATGCATGGGAGCAAAATCATTTCCGTCTTTTTCAAATAATGGAAAATCCACTACCCACAATGGTTGCCATTCGTCTTTTATAAGATTGCAATCTTCACCTAATTTTAAGCGTAAAGCCCCTAAGGCATCACTTACAATATTAACTTTATCTGCGCCAAAGAAAATGATATCGCCCACTTTAGCTTGTAATCTTTCGATAATCGCGAATGCGACTTCTTCGGTGAGGAATTTAATAATCGGCGATTGCAAACCATTTAAGCCTTGATCTAAGCTATTTATCTTGATATAGGCTAATCCTTTCGCGCCAAATTGATTAACATAAATTCCGTAATCATCTAATTGTTTGCGAGTTAGTAATTTTGCACCGTTGGGTAATAATAATGCTGCTACACGACCATCTGGATCTTGTGCTGCGTTACTAAACACTCGAAAGTCAACATGACAAACTAAATCATCAATATCAATTAATTCTAAATCGATACGTAAATCGGGCTTATCACTACCATAGCTAGACATGGCTTTGGCGTAAGTCATGCGCGGAAATGGATTTGGTAAATCGACATTGAGCAACGCTTTAAAACATTTTCTAATCATATCTTCTGCTAATGCTTGCACATCATTTTCATCAACAAAAGACATTTCAATATCTAACTGGGTAAATTCAGGTTGTCTATCGGCACGTAAATCTTCATCACGAAAACAACGCACGACTTGATAATATCTTTCAATACCGCCCACCATTAATAATTCTTTAAAAATTTGAGGCGATTGTGGGAGTGCAAAGAATTCACCGGGATGAGTTCTTGAGGGAACTAAATAATCGCGTGCGCCTTCTGGTGTCGCTTTGGTAAGATAAGGTGTTTCAACATCGATGAATTGCTTACCTTCAAGATAATTGCGTAAATTGTTCACCATTTTGGAACGGAATTCTAAACGCGCCAACATCTCAGGTCGTCTTAAATCGATGTAGCGAAAACGTAAACGTGTTTCTTCATTAATGTGTTGATTATCATCAGGTGTGAACGGAAGCGGTTGAACATTATTGAGGATCGTTAATTCCAAACCCAACACTTCAACTTGCCCGGTGGTCATCTCTGGATTGACTGTGCCTTCGGGCCGCGGCCGAACTCGGCCTTTGACGTGAAGCACATATTCATTGCGAACGGTTTCGGCAATTTCAAAAACGGCTTTGCTTTCAGGATCATAGACAACTTGCACGAGACCACTCCGGTCACGTAAGTCAATAAAAATCACCCCGCCATGATCACGTCGGCGTTTCACCCACCCGCACAATGTCACCTCTTCACCTAATAAGGACTCAGTCACTTGGCCACAATAATGGCTTCTCATCGTTTCATTCCTATTGTTGCTATTTGAAAAACAGTCAATTCTAGCGGGAATCAATGAAATTACCAACTAGTTCTCGGGATTTTAAGTCTGAGGAAGTTAGTTAAAGTTAAAGGTGTCGACCTAACACAAATGATGTCTCTTGACTCGTTTCAATTTCCGCGTCAGGAATGGAAAGCGTTGTCTTGTTAGAACAATCGACTTCCTGATTGGTTACTCGTAATGAAGTACCCACGGAAATTCCAACTTCTTGTTTTGTAAAGTGGAATAATGCCGGAAGACGAGATAGATAATCCTTACCTTGTTGGTCGGCTACTGGCAATGCAAATAAATCCAGTTTTTGAGCAACTAAATAATTCGTAGCTTGGGAAAAAGAAACTAACTGCGGCATATTGTTATGATTATGTTGACCAAGTGGTACCAGAGCGAAACAACTTAAAATAAAAAAATAATGCGGTGCTTCACCTTGGTTCGTTCTTAATTCAAATAAACTCAATGCGACACTTTGTTTTAGATTGCCAACTTGATCATGGTGAGGATGAAATGCAAATCGATGTTCAGCCAGGACAGCTTGTTGACCAAATGTTTTACTCGCATAATGAATGGCAAGATTGGTCACAAGTGATTTAAAACACTGTTCAGAAAATAAAACATTTGCTTCATCCTTAGATATATCAAGATTATCTACGCTTACAGTTTGTAACAACCTTTGAGTTAGTGAAAACATCATTAATCCTTATTATTGTGTTTTATTAACAAAATCATTGTATACATTTATAATATGATTTCTACCCTGCGTTAATGTCGGAAATATAGGGTTTAAAAAAAAATTGGTAAGCTTGTAAAATTATATTCAGATATACCTAAGTATTTCTATAACAATCATTGTGACATATCGCAAGCAAAAATCGAGTACAATTCTTTTATTTAAATTGATTGATTTCAGCTCTTATATACTACCCCTCCAGCTCGCTACTATTTAATTAGAGTCAACATGAAATCGGTTTTAAGACATTGTTTTTATAATTCAGTGATGATATTTAAAATACTTAGAAATTTGGCTGAGAATATTATGAAATAAACTCATCGAAAATTCTCAAATTTTTCTCAGTAGAGAGTTTGAATCGATAAAATTACCTTATGAATTTACAGAACGGCGTTTGCAAAATTAATATAGATTCCCAATCTTTCGATTGTAAAATATGCGGGAAGTGATATTCAAAAATATTTTTAAATTTATCGTAATGGTTGGATTGGCAAGAAACGTTCAGCTAGTGTTTGATTATCTTCAAAATACGCATTTAATTCATCTGACAATGCAAATAAAAGCCCTAAATTATAGTCTCTTATGCTTTCACTATCCTCTCCCACAAGGTATAAACCAATAGGAATGATAATTGGCGCATAATCTATGATATATTTAATTGTGTTATGCCGTCCGATAATATGGTTTAAATGTGTTGTAAGATATCCTGTTTGGAAAAAACCAGAAAAAAAATCGAACTCACTCATTGTATAACCTAATAAATTATTATTGTATTTGTAATTGAATTTATACTGAATTAAATTAGATTAGTCAATCGGGGTAAATTGAATAATTAATTTTTATGTAACGATTCACCAAATTTAAGCTAAAACATATAAACTCTGAAAAGAATAGACTTTCCTTACGCGATGGGGATTCTTAAGGGGAGAATCGCGATTCTACCCTTAAGTGCCGTTAGCCTGGCTTTGCCAGGTTAGGCAGTATTATCAGGGTAACTTATATGGACCCACCCGTTTTTGCAAGAATGTTTGTGAATAAAAACGAA
>CAYGUK010000164.1:0-6420 GCA_964352985.1 uncultured Legionellales bacterium | reverse complement strand
CCGAAAACGAGACAATTGAACACTTAAAAATTATATTAACAGCTCAGGGGCTTGAATTATTTAACCAAACTTGCCAATTTAAATCGTCAAGTCGTGTTCAATTTATCAATAAATTATTTTGTCATATTACGATATTTGATTTATTTATAGCAAATACAACTGCAAAACAAACCACCGATTTTATTGCAGCAAACATTATGCCAATTCAAGATAGCGTCCCTGCACTTCATTATCGCACTTTGTTTTATAACCTTTTCACCATTAGTGGAAGTTTAAGTAGCGTATTTCAGACGACTCAGCAAATCTCAAGATTTGATCCTAAAACAGACATCCCTATCGAACAGTATGTCGAGGGGTTATGTCGTGAATTAACTAGAATACAAACAGGTTATCAAATCAAAGATAAAGATGGTAAGATTCTTAGTACTCATACATCATTCGCAAATGCTAGACGAGCCTTAACCCAAATATCAAAACAAAGTACTGGTTTATTTCAAATAAGTAAAATCACAATTAATCCTGTTGAAAACTTATTACAAATTATCAACCACCAATCTCAACTCAAAAACTTTTGCCAAACACTCATTTTATTAAGAAGGTTTGCTGCAAAATCAAATAACCCTATAAAAGGAAATCTTAATGGATTGCTTGGACAATTATTTACAATCATCAAATCCCTACCTAAAGAAGATCTTCAAACACTTGATAATTTTCTAAAATTAACACAGTACTGTGGTGATGATATATTAAAAAAAGAAATTACAAAATATCTCTCATTTAGCGTAGAACTTGAAAGTAAACGTGCTGATGAACAAATGGATGAGTTGAGCGCAACAAATACTAAAAAGAAAAAAAAGAAAAAGAAAAAAAGCAAATACAAACGAATTAAGACGCCAACACTATCGGAAGTGAGTCTTGAGAGTCTAGAAGATCGACAAGAAGAAGATGCGTTATCATCACCTATTCCCGCCGCAAGCACAGCTAACATCCAACAAATGTTACAACCCAGGGTTGAAAGCCCTGTTGCTTTTCTACAAATGCAAGAAATAGAACTTGTTTCTCCAGAAAATAATTTGCTAAATTATCTCACTTCACTAATAATCACAATAAAAAAACTTTTAGACAAATTACTTGTTATTGAAAATCCCGGACCACATAGCCAAACAAGCATTGCTATTTTTGAGCTCAACGCTTTTATTGAAAGATTAGAAGGACTCCAAAAAGATTTAAACCAAAAAGTCAATGTAGAATTAAGCAGTAAACAACCATTGGAAATTCCACAACAACTTTCCGATATCGCGGCGATTCTCTATTTATTTGATCAATGGAATCAAGAATTACAACAGTATATTCAAATTTTTTCCGCAAAAACACCTGATCTAAGCGAACAATTACAACATTTTTATCATTTTTCGCATATTGGTTTTCCCCATGATTTTATGATTTTACAATTTTTTGAGGGATGCTTTCCACAACATGCACCTAAATTATATGGCGCTCAATTAGGATTTAAAAAATCAATTCCGACAGTTGATCATGATATTGTTATTATAATGTCACAAGACGAGTTACACAATTTTGAAAGTTTTATGCAAAAACTTGAACAAAATAAAGCAATAAAAATTACCAGTATATCTCCATTAGTGATTAATGATGGCGAATATTCTTTGTTACTTCAGGGGAAAGTGACATTAACTTATCAAGCAAAGAGTCAACGAGGTAAAGTGATTCTCCCATTTGATTTAACAATTACGACAAGGGTAAAACCAGAATCAAAACGATTTACTATTGCAACGCCAATGACATCGAGAACTGGGCAAACTATGATTTTGGGCCAAGGCTATGATCATATTCAACGTCGTCAATTGGTCTTAACAAAACCGCTCACTGAAAGTGATCAAACAGATCATATTTTTATTTGTTATTGCTTCAAGATGATAGCTAAATATAATATATTAAAACGAAATATGTGTCCTGATTTAATTAGATTTCTCGATGACATCTTATCAAATAAAGCACATTACCTCATTTTGAATAAGGCAATAGGTTACTTCTTCACAAATCATATCGCGCGCCTTGACGCTTTTCATCGTTATTTAATTCAAACAAACTTCCGATTATTAGTCAATGTGAATCAACATTTAGTCAGTTTCTTTGATTTTCCAAGATTACAACAGTTTCAAACAGAATTAACATTCACCGCAAATTCACAAGTTGATGTCAGTGATAAAATTGCAACTTATTTAGCAGCACTACTGTTAAAACCAATTTATATTAATTCAGTTTCCACTGACTATATTGAAAACTATTTTATTCGTTTGTTATTTCCAGATGAAAGAAAAGTAGGCCCCATCATTACTCGCTTTAAAGAAATAATTAAAAATTTAATTAATCTTATTAATGGTACTCTCGCGCTAACCCCAGATGAAACAGCTAATAATTTATATCGTAAATTACAATTACATTATTATAATCCAGTCTACACAGAACAAACCCAAACATATTTTGGATATCACACTCAAGTTATGCAAGTATTACTCGTACCAACCGAGCAAGTCATGACTAAATTTGTTCCCGCCATGCATCCTACTTCATTGCCGCAACAGTTTCACAGACCACAACAATTTGTTGTAACTTAATTTTGGAATTGCAATGAATTTTTAACCGCTTCAGCAAGTTCTGCATGATCAAATGGTTTTTCAAGATAATATTCAATTCCAAACTCTTTTGCCTTTTGTCGAGGTTCATCTTGTTTGCTTGCAGTTATTACAATGATAGGTATCGCCACATATTTGGCGTTTTGTCGCATTCTTTTTGCTAACGCTAAACCGCCACCGGCGGGCATGCTTAAATCTAATATAACTAAATCAGGATTTTCTTTAACAACATAAGACATGCCACGAATTGGATCAAAAGCTGAAATAACATCATAGCCGAGTGACTTCATGCGCATCGTTAACGCACACACAATTTTTTCATCATCTTCGACAATTAATATTTTAGTCATCATTCATTTCCTTATGCCGCATCTGAATTTCGATGATTTTCAAGACACGATTTAATCACTTCAATTAATTCACTCGCTTCAAAAGGTTTTTCAACAAAATGTTCAATACCTAATTCTTTAGCTTTTTCTTTTGCTTCAGGCTGCTTATTTGCACTAACGACAACAATTGGAATGGGATTTAATTCAGGATGACGCATTACGCGTTCTGCCATTAAAAAACCACCGCCAGCAGGCATATTTAAATCTAATAAGATTAAATCCGGTTCTTCGTTAACAATTGCGGCTAATCCTGTCACAGGATCCAATGCTGAACTAACTTTAAAACCAGATGCTTTTAACCGCACTGTTAACGCATCCACAATTTTTTTGTCATCTTCGACAATCATAATTCTATCCATTTTATCTATCTCCTATCTTTTATCTACTTTACAAAGGAAGTCTAATATTAAACGTACTTCCTTCATTCAACGTTGAGTCAACAAAAATTTCTCCATTGTGTAAATGGATTATCTCTCGGCAAATATTCAATCCTAAGCCTAAACCATGTTCTTTATTTGTATCATCTTCACTCACTTGATATAACCTATCAAAAATATAAGGTAATTTATCCGCGGGAATGCCACGGCCAGTATCACTTACGCTAATCGATATATCATTATTTTCTTCATCATGACGAGCAGTAATTGATATGGTGCCTTTATGCGGTGTGAATTTAATGGCATTATCGAGTAAATTCGTGAGAACTTGTGCTATGCGTTGTTTATCAATAAACGCTTTTGGAATATTATTATTAACTCTTTTAATAATATTAATATTTTTCTTCTCAGCACAACTTAGTTTACTTCGTGTCACTTTATCAATCATTTGATTTAAGTCAGCATGTTTTGGCTCAATCGTAAATTTACCTGTATCCAATCTTGTAGCATCCAATAAATCATTCACACAACGATTTAATTGATCACATCCTTCAATAGCATAATTTAATAATTTTATTTGTTCTTCATTTACATCACCGACAATACCATCACGAATTAGGGCAATGAATTCTCGCGATGATGTTAATGGCGTTTTTAGCTCGTGCGAAACAGTAAAATAGAATGCTTGGATTTCTTTATTCTTTTTTAATAATTCAAAATGCATTTTTTCTAATTCATCTTGCTGTTTTTCAAATTCAACTTTCAGTAAATAATTTTCTCGAGCACGAGTAATAGCTTGACGTAGGCGAAAACCGGTTAAATTCTCCACCATTAAACAATCACTCACGCCAGAATCTAGGGCTTGATTGATATCAACATGATTAGAATTATTAAACAAAATAATGACCGGTGGTGAAATGTCATGATGTTGAAAATAAGGCGTGGCACTTAATTCAAAAAAAAGTTCTAAACCATAATGATGATGAAAAGTCGCAGCAAAAATATAACAATCAAACTGTTGTTCGGTAATTAATTCACACGCTTTTTCCATCTCGCTCACTTTGGAAATTTGATATTGTTCATCTATTGCAAATAAAAATAATTCACTCAACGTCGAGATTTCATCGTGTTCTGCCACTAATAAAATTTTAGTCAATTCCATGACTTGGTGCACCTACGTCAAACATGGTTTAAGTATAGACTATCACTTCAATATTATTGCCACCTCACTTTGTACTTACCATTTGCAATAGCAATGTTTTTTCAATAAGATACTGCTTTTTGTTCTAAATACTTTATAATAAAAATAAATTAGCATTCAATTCTGTCAGGGAGAGATAAAAATGTGGCGAAATGCAATCTTAATGATAATTCTAAGTATAGTAATAGTTATGTTACTACATGAATTTGAAATTGTTGTGCAGTTCATATACTTCTCCATGCACGAAATATCAAAAGTAACTTCCGTTATTTTTTCCAACAAACAAATTTCAACGATTAGTGCAAAAATGGTGTTATTAATTCTGTCTCCCGCAATTGTTGGTGTAATAATTGGTGGTATTTATTATGGTATCAGAAAAAAGAAACTACCTGGATTAACTTATATTGTATGGATTGTGTGGATTATCCTTGCAACGCTGCTTGCTGTTAATCCGCCTAAACTTGGTTAAACGATTTTTTTATTATACAAAATTTTTTAGGCTATTACCTATAGTCTAATGAAGTCATTGATTAAAATTCCCATTTTATAGTGTGAGTAGTATACTGCTCGTGATTTTATTAATGGGATTTTTGGGATAAGAATGACAATTATACAAACGACTATCAAAACAAATTCACCAGAATATCAGCAAAATTATCAAGCAATGGCTGATTTAGTGAACTCACTTAAAGATACGATTGCAACAATTGCCTTAGGTGGAAATGAAAAAGCACGTGTACGCCATCGCAAACATGGGAAGCTCTTACCTCGAGAGCGACTTAATTTATTATTAGACAGTGGCACGCCATTTTTAGAGTTATCTCAATTAGCCGCTTATCAAGTTTATAACACCGACGTACCCGCTGCAGGAATTATTACCGGAATTGGCAGTGTCGCAAAAACGGAATGCATGATAGTTGTCAATGATGCCACGGTTAAGGGTGGTACGTATTTTCCATTAACAGTCAAAAAACATTTACGCGCACAAGAAATTGCAGAACAAAATCATTTGCCTTGTATTTATCTCGTCGATTCTGGTGGCGCCTTTTTACCTATGCAAGATGAAGTGTTTCCAGACAAAGAACACTTCGGCCGAATTTTTTATAATCAAGCTAATATGTCAGCTAAAAATATTGCGCAAATCGCCGTCGTCATGGGATCTTGCACAGCAGGCGGTGCTTATGTCCCTGCCATGTCCGATGAAACAGTCATGGTAAAAAATCAAGCGACCATTTTTTTAGGTGGTCCCCCGTTAGTAAAAGCCGCAACCGGTGAAGTCGTCACGAGCGAAGAATTAGGAGGTGCCGATATTCATTGTAAAATATCAGGTGTTGCCGATCATTATGCTGAAGATGATGAACACGCACTATTAATGGCAAGAAATATTGTTTCACATTTAAATCATCAAAAAAATTATTCAATAAAACTCACCGCACCACAAGCACCTAAATATGATACAAAAGAGTTATACGGTATTATTCCTAATGATTCACGTAAGCCATTTGATATTCGAGAAGTTATTGCCAGAATTGTAGATGGATCAGAATTTGATGAATTCAAAATGCAATTTGGTACAACCTTAGTTTGTGGCTTTGCTCATATCGAAGGCCTGCCAGTTGGAATCATTGCTAATAATGGCATTTTATTTTCTGACTCCGCATTAAAAGGCGCACATTTTATTGAGCTTTGTTGTAAACGAAAAATACCGCTTGTTTTTTTACAAAATATTACAGGCTTCATGGTTGGCAGCAAATATGAAAAACGTGGTATTGCTAAGCATGGCGCCAAACTTGTTA
>CAYGUK010000163.1:0-6500 GCA_964352985.1 uncultured Legionellales bacterium | reverse complement strand
GCCAGGTTAGGCAGTATTATCAGGGTAACTATTTAGCATTTATGCTGAAGTTACATTTTATTTCAGTAGTCTTGAGTGTATTAAAGCACCTAAGGTAAAAGTATTGTTTAACAATTTTTTAGTGCATCCTGTTAGTCAAAAAGACAGGGTGTTTTAGTATAGATTCACTACTTTTTTCTAAGTGAAAGATCGCTGAGTTCTACATTAACAGGATCCCCATGTTTCTGAACAACTACCGGTTGAGCTCTAGCATCAGCATCACCAGCATCAGTTTGCGTAGATTTTTTAAGACTTAAATCCGGTGGACCAGGCCTTCGATTTAAGGTTTGAACACTAGCTGCTCGTTTAGGTAAACGATCAGGTTTATAGCGATGATGTAAGCTAAATATGATATTATCCACTAATGCTGTGTAGGTTGTGTTAGTCATTCCAAACAATCTTCCAATAGAATAGCTTGACGGGATAATTAATGAATTTCGATGTCGTTGAATGCAAGATGAAACTCGAGCTATTTTGCGTTTATAAGATTCTCTGCCATCATAGCAATGCCAATCTAGAGGATGTTTTTCACTCGAATAATAAAGTCCCATATTTTCTTCAAATGTTTGTTTTATTTTTTTTAAGGTATCACAAGCCACTCGATTTTTAGTTTTCTCAAGGACTTCAGTATTTAAAATTAATTCATCTAACATTTTTTGATAAAATTTCTGGCCAAGCAGATAGTTTTGCATGAATAAGCTTTGTTGTGGAGTTAATCGTATTCTAGTTTCTGGCGGTTGATTAATAAGTCTAAGTTTGTATTTGCAATTTATAATTTGTGAATCAAATGAAGCGTCTTGCAGTAATGATTGAAGAGCTGCTTTAAATTGATCTGAAAAATCAAAAGTAGCGTACCATAATTCTGCAATCGAAAGTCTTCCCTCTTGTTTTAAAAGTTCTTGAATCCTCAAGGCATTTTCTTCAGTAAGGATTTTGCTTAAACCTTCTGCAAAATTCAGTTTTAAAGTACCTTCTTCAGAATTGAAAATCGTATTTTGAAAAGTAACTAAATCGATGTAATTCCCTAACGCTTTTTTAAACCCAGCTAAGGTTTTATCTCCTGCTTTTGAACTAGGTAGTTCATCATACCAATTTTGTAATAAATCAAAATGAAGACATAAAAAAGTATAAAAGTGAATATGTTTTGAAAAATGTAAAATAACATCGTCTTTAATAAAACTATCTTGTGTTGCAGCCATCATTATTATTCTCTGTCATAACAAGAATATTCACCATAACACATTCTTTTACTAATTCAAGTCTCAACAAAGGGTGATTTGTATTTTCCGTTATTTTAGATTATTTTAACGTGTAAAAATTCAGTCTGCAGGATGGCTTAATCCAGAGATTAACTCATCAATTGATTGGGATGTTTCATTCACCACTTTTACTGCTTCACGATAAGTATCAAACACATCTTTAGCAGTACGATTTGGATGTTCGACATGAGTAACAATAATGCGGGTTAATTCAAGCGCTTTGTCTAAATTATGGTGTTCATGATGAAGGGATTCTTGGAGCATTTGTAACATCAACTCACTACCATTGAAATCGACCATATCTATAAAAGAATAATCGTCATCATGAAAATCGTCTTCAACGACTTTGATAGGTTTTTTAGATTTTGTTTTCTTTGGCATGTTGGCTTACTCCACTTCTTGAGGCAGCTATTGTATCATTAAAAAAAATAACTGGCTACTTCAACCACTTAATTAAAAAGATGCTATCCTTAGTAGAAGGGTGCATATAAAATTACCTATTTTCAAGGGGTTAAAAAATGAATGATAAAAATGAAATGATGTTGAAAACTATTAACTATTGCCAAGATTTCTTTAAAGATGATAAAACCGGCCATGATTGGCAACATATCCATCGCGTTTATCTTTTAGCAAACCACATTGCTAAAGAAGAAAATGCCGATGACTTTGTGGTGGGCATGAGTGCTTTACTTCACGATTTAGATGATTGGAAGTTATCGGAAAATTATGTTGAAGGTCAATGTCCCAAGGCTAACTTATGGCTCACAGAACTGGGCATCGATGAAGAAACAAAATCACAAATTCTTTATATTATCGATAATGTATCTTTTAAAGGCGCGCATGTTAAAACAAATATGGCGACACTCGAAGGCAAAGTGGTGCAAGATGCAGATAGGCTCGATGCGTTGGGCGCAATTGGTATTGCGCGAGCCATTATTTATGGTGCAGTTCATGACAGAGCATTATTTGATCCCGAAATTAAACATCAACTCCATTACGATTTTAAAACGTATCAAAATGCTAAAAGCACTACGATAAATCATTTTCACGAAAAAATATTATTACTCAAAGATCGCATGCAAACTAAAACCGGAAAAAAACTTGCCGAAAAACGTCATCGTTTAGCCGAGCTTTATATCGATGAATTTTACGAAGAATGGTTTTTTGGTCAAGAAACAACTCAATAAATCGTTATAGCAAACTGAACAATCGCGGTAAGTAGCATTAAAATCATCGACGCAAAACCCATTGCGGTGGCATTGATCTCGTGTGGATTTTGCCGAGTGATTTTATTAAAACCAATAGCTTGCGCACCTGAGGCAAAACCAATAATAAAAAACAATAAAGCAATGGTGAAAAAGGCAAGATTAGAAAAAGAAATTAAAACATAAACAGATAAACTTAAAACAATAATCGTTATAAAGACTAATATATTTTCATTCATTTTTTCACTGATATAGGCTAGAGCTGGAAAGCCCACAATCGCACCCCAAAAAATAAAACCTGTGGCTTCAGCGGCACCAACGGCTGTTAAGTGATCATTTTTCGTAAAATAACTCACACCAATATAAGTGCCAAAAATAATAAAAGGCATGCTCAAATAAGCAATGATCACAGGGTTAAACCAATTTCCCCATCGCTTAATAATTTTCAAAATAATGGCTTTAGATAACATAATCGAATCTAATTCAGATTCATGTGAAATTTTCTGTGGAAATAACCAGCAGATAAAACAAAAAAGAATAAAGCCAAAGAGCGCAAGCACTAATAGCGCACCTTTTAAAGTTAACAGCCTTATCAGCCATTCCAAAGGGGATTGCGCTAAAATGCCACCGAGCATAGCAAAAGTAAAAGTAAAACCAATCATGGTGCCTTGCATTTTGGGTTTTACCATTAACTTAATAATTTTAAAACAGGCAATTAAAGCATAGGCATGAGCCATGCCAGTAATAAATCGAATAAAAAATAATAACGTATAAGAAGGTAAAAAAGAAAAAATCAACATGCCGGCAGTTAACACTAAAATCGCAATAATAATATTAGCTTTAATACTAAACTTATCCAGCAAAATTCCCGCAGGAATTAAAAAAATGGCATCACCTAAAAAAAATAATGAAACCAATGAGCCGCATTCCAAATGAGATAAATAAGTAAGATGGGGGATAACCACATTTAACATGGTCATTTGAATAAATGAAAATAGCGGCAATAAAAACGATAAAAAACAAATAAGATAAGGATGTTTTATCTTTGTCATCATGCGTCACAATCATTAGTGACAATGCAATAAGCTTCGCTCACCGATTCTGGAATTGATTTTAATTTATGTGTCGTAAAATCAATAAAAACCCAGTTCGTCGCCGCTTTTAGAATACATTGATCATGTTTATAAAATCGAAATTGTCTTAAGGATGAAACGCGTTTCATATCCGCAATCCATGTTTTAACCGTTAATTCATCATGTAAAAATGCAGGATTGAGATAAGTGATATCATGATGTCTTACCACCCAGCCAAATTGATGTTGACGATAACGTTGTTGGCTCCAACCCACAGATTCGGAGTGTAGAATTGCGGCTTCGTTGATCCATTTTACATAAGTCACGTTATTGACATGTTGATTGCCATCAAGAGCACTTTGATCAACGATGATTTGATATTCGTAAATTCCATTCATTCGCTTAAGCCATGTTATTTAATGAAGTTTTTCTCTCAGCAAGGATAATATAATAAATATAAGAAAATAACATTAATAGCGTTAATACCGATAATATCACCCCTATCGGTGTTTGGTTTTGTTGTGGTACAAGACTTGAAATAACCGTTACAAAACCTGCAACTATATTTTGCATGCCGCCTAATAATGCCCCAGCCGTGCCCGCAAGTCGTGGAAAGGGATCCACAGCGCCAGTGGTTGCAGTAGGAAAGATAACCCCGACACCAAAAAAGAATAACATCGCTGGAATTAAAATCGCTTTCAAGGTGACAATATTCATTAAGGCTAATATCAATAACGAAAAACTCGCGATTAACATAATTAACATCGCATAAAATAGAATTCGAATTAAACTTAAATGCTTTATAAATATCCCCGCGAGATAATTGCCAAGGAGATAAGCGGGAATAGGGGAAATAAATAAAATACTCGTCATCAATGTCGAAAAATGTAAGACCTCACGAAATAACAAGCCACAACACGCTTCAAACACTGAAACACCAGCAAACGCCAAACAAACATTAATCGCAAAAACTTTAAAAATACGCGAAGTTAAAATGGTTTTGTAAGAGCTTGTTATTTGACGCATCGACATTTCTTGTTGTTTAACATGTTGATTGGTTTCTGGAAAATACTGAATAATCAAAAACAACACGAGCAAAGAAAAGATTAATAAAAATATAAAATTGGCTAACCAAAAAAAGTGACTCGTTAACAACCCACCCAATAAAGGTGAAATTAACGGGGCAAAAACCAAAACGCTGCTCATAATACTATTGGCTTTTTGCAAATGATGACCGTGATAACAGTCTTTCATCACTGTTCGAGCCATCACACCAGCCACCCCAATTCCTAAGCCTTGGATAAAACTTCCAATAATTAAAAAGTTAAACTGTGGGATCATGCAAGTCATTGTTGTGCCAGCAATATAAATCATTAATCCCAGGATAATAATGCGTCGACGGCCAAAGTGATCGGACAAAGGCCCGTATATAAATTGTGATAAACCATAGGGTAAAAGAAAGGCAGCCATAATTAATTGCACGTAATGAGGTGATACAAGCAAACTCAACGCCATGTTAGACATCGCGGGCACATAAATCGTGTTGGTGATTTGCCCCACACTGGCAAGAATGGCAACTAAGAAGATGATACGGAACATAGTGAATGCTTCTTTATTATACTTAAGATAAAACCATGCAATTATTTCAATTATTACTAAAAAAGTCAAAAAGTTCTGATGTCGCTTTTATATTATATTGTGGTATAGTAAATTTCTCTAAACTAAAAACAATATAAAGGAGAAATATATTCATGAGCGAAGAAACAACAAAAATAGCAGCGGTTCTAGCAGCACAATCGAGTGTCTATTCTAAAAAGAAAAAACCAGAAGCTGAACCTAAAAAGAGACCTCAACAAGAACTAAAACTAGAACAAGAACAAGAACAAGAACAAGAACAAGAACAAGAACTTTCAGTATATGAACAAGCCGCTTGGGTTGATGATGACGATGTTAGTCATTTTGGACATGAAGTGATTCCCAACTCTCCTGTTGCCAAAGGCCCCAAATAACAGTCTGATATCTATCGAAGTGTTTTAATTTTTTTAAGAAGTTATTAACCTAGGCTTACTTACTGGTTGCATGGTGGATTTTTCAGTTGTGGTCGATTTGTTACTACCAGACTTAAACAATCCATGCTTATCACATTGTTCACTTATCAACGCTGGGATCCCCAGCGTGATAATTGACACCAACGAAAAAGCCAATTTAGTGATGGCCGTGAGCGTTTCAAAAATAATATAAGGTATCGCCAGTAAGCCCACGGTAACAGGATGTTTTGTTTTGACAAAGTCTTTGATTTCATCAATTTTAGTTTGAAAATAATGTTTCCCACCATTAACGATATAGTCTTTGGGTGATGCGACAAATTCTTTCGCCTCATGCCAAGCATCTTTTGTTGCTTGTTTTAGCCCAAAGGCAGCTGTGAATGCGGTTAACGCGGCCATTGCAGTTAATAGCATTGCTTTTCCATTCGTACAACACTGTCCGACTGTTTTTAAAATATTAAAATCTTTTAGCATATTGATTAGATTGGAGGGGGCAACTAAATCGGCTAATTTTTTAAAAGCCGGCAATAAAAAACTCACAAAAAATATCACATATAAAACATTAATAACCGCAGACACTAAATGTAACATCGCTTTTTTAACATGCTGCAGACACTTTTCAGTATTTTCTCGAAATTTAATTGCAAAATAAATATTCTTAAAAAAATGATACATGTGATACAACACCATTGCACCAGCCACTGCCGCTAAAATAAAAGGCGCAATATGAGTTAAAACTAATGCGCCACCACCAATTAAAAAACCGACTGAAGCAAGGAGTGCAAAACCACAACCGACTAATTTAAAAAATGCGATTGCAGCTTCTAAATAATCATCAAACTCGCGCTTTTTTTTGTTTTTCATAAAACGTTTTAAATC
>CAYGUK010000162.1:0-6502 GCA_964352985.1 uncultured Legionellales bacterium | reverse complement strand
GGTTTACAGTTCTCACGCTGTGGCTAATATTTAAGCCTACATCCCAGCAAAAGTTAATGAAGGGTGAAATTTTTTCAGAGAATGATTCGGGTTCAACCGTAAATAAAATAAGTAAATCAATATCTGAGGCAGGAAATAATTCACTACGACCATATCCGCCAACGGCCACGAGTGAAATTTGTTGGAAAGTATCATTCGCACACAATGCCCAAATTCGCTTGATAATGTTATCAATAAATTGACTATACTCTTTGACAATTTCATTAGCGTTAAGGTGTTTAAAAAATATTTCGCGTAAATTTTTTTGAGTTGCTGAAATTAATGATTGAAATGATCTTCTGTCTAATGTTAATTGTTCTATTTCATGAATGTTCACTTTAGGCGTCGAAAAATTCGCGTTCTTCGTCACGCATTGTTAACACTTCGACACCATTCTCTGTGACTAATAAAGTGTGTTCCCATTGCGCGGATAAACTGTGATCTTTTGTGACGACTGTCCAATTATCGGGTAATAATTTAACGTGCCTTTTACCGGCATTGACCATGGGTTCTATGGTGAAAGTCATGCCAGGTTTTAATTCAACACCGGTATTGGGTTGACCGTAGTGTAATACTTGTGGATCTTCATGAAAAATTTCACCAATACCATGCCCACAATATTCGCGGACGATAGAAAAACGCCGGGATTCAGCATGTTTTTGAATTGAGTGACCAATATCACCTAATAAGACACCTGGTTTTACCATTTTAATGCCGAGATAAAGGCATTCTTGAGTGACTTTAATTAAGCGATCTGCGAGTACCGAGGTTTTACCAATAGTAAACATTTTGCTCGTGTCACCATGAAACCCATCTTTGATCACGGTGACATCGATGTTAATGATATCACCTTCTTTTAAGCGTTTATCACTTGGAATGCCATGACACACTTGATGATTGACTGAAGTGCAAATTGATTTTGGAAAACCATGATAATCTAACGGTGCAGGAATACATTTTTGCGTGTTAACAATATAATCGTGACAAATCGTGTTTAATTCATCTGTTGTGATACCTGCTGTGACGTAGGGTTCTATCATCACTAAAACATCAGACGCGAGTTTGCCTGCGACTCGCATTTTTTCAGCTTGTTCTGCAGTTTTATAAGTAATTGCCATACCTTATACCAAATTTTTCACCTTATTTATGCATTGTACGTTGAAATGGATGATTTTGGTACTATATGAGATAATAAAATCAAGTTGTTTTAGGATCTTAAATTATGTCTTCAAATCAAAATCCTTTTCTCGCAAAAATTATTCCATTCATCGGAATGGGCATAACTGTTGTAATTATCATTTTTGCTATCATCATTGGAATTTATCTATTAATTTTTGGTGCTATCATTGGATTTATTTTATTTGCGATTGCTTATATTAAACAAAAATTTTTCAGTCAATCATCTAATTCCTCAGAAGTCATGAAAAAAGGTCAAACTTATGACCATGATGATTTTGATCGTCAATAAATTTTGTGTGTCTTTTTCCTACAGATTAAATTGTCTGAGTCCTGAGTTTTGCCGTTGATGAATATAAGGATATATGTTATAAAGTCTGACTCGAAATGCATATGGTTTGCATTTTATAAATTCCACACCTATCGACACATGGTTTAGGGTGCTTAAATAATAAAATTTAAGTTAAATCATGGGATAAGGTGAACGTTTAACCCTTGGAGAACAACTATGTCACAAGTATCTATGCGGCAAATGCTCGCTGCGGGCGTTCATTTCGGACACCAAACTCGCTATTGGAACCCTAAAATGGGTGAATATATCTACGGATCTAACAATAAAATCCACATTATCAATCTCGAAAAAACATTACCCATGTTTCATGATGCGATGAATTTCTTTTCACGCCTAGCTGCTAACAAAGGGAAAGTCTTATTTGTGGGCACTAAAAGAGCCGCATCACATATTATCCGTCAACAAGCAGAACGTTGCGGTATGCCTTATGTTGATTATCGTTGGTTAGGTGGCATGTTGACTAACTATAAAACGGTTCGTCAATCTATCCGTCGTTTAAAAGATCTAGAGCAACAAATTGCAAATGGTTTATTAGATCGTTTAAGCAAAAAAGAGGCATTAACCATGCAACGTGAACTAGAAAAACTTGACCGTAGTTTAGGCGGTATTAAAGATATGGGGTCTTTACCTGATGCTTTATTCATTGTTGATGTGGGCTTTGAAAAAATTGCCATTGCTGAAGCAAACAAACTTAAAATTCCAGTAGTGGGTGTTGTTGATACCAATCGTGATCCTGATGGCATTGATTATTTAATTCCTGGCAATGATGATTCAAGAAGAGCTATTGAACTTTATACCAGTACTATTGCCGATATTATTCTAGATGCAAGAGGCAGTCTGACAAATTTAGATGCAAGTGAAAAAGACGAGTTCGTTGAAGTCGCAGCCGAAGATGAAGCTCAGCAAGATGATATCGATTCAGCTGATGTTGATGAAGAAGAAGTTTCCTCCATGGCATCATCAGGTTCAAATTCAAAAGGTGATGGGCATTACGCTGCCGCCAAGTAACATCAAAGAGGAATAAATAATTATGTCTATATCTGCTACTTTAGTAAAAGAATTAAGAGAGCGCACCGGCGCCGGCATGATGGAATGTAAAAAAGCCCTAGTTGCTGTTGATGGTGACATTGATAAAGCCATCGAAGAAATGAGAAAAGCTGGCCAAGCCAAAGCTGCAAAACGCGCAGGTAAAATTGTTGCTGAAGGTGTTATTTTAATTGATCGTTCTGATGATGGAAAAACAGTAGCCATCGTCGAAGTGAATAGTGAAACTGATTTTGTCGCCAGGGATGAATCATTTAACGAATTTGCTAATAACGTACTAGCGACTGTGTTACAAACTAAAGAACATGATTTGGTTAAATTAGCTGAAACCAAAATGATAAACAGCCAACAAACAATCGAAGAAATTCGTCAACAATTAATCGTAAAAATTGGCGAAAACATCAAAATTAACCGTGTTAAACTCATCCAATCTGATAAAACAGTTGGTTTTTACACACATGGCAATCGTATTGGCGTCGTAGTTGAAGTTGAAGGCGGTGATGAAAACCTTGCAAAAGATTTAGCGATGCATGTTGCTGCCAGCAATCCTGTAGCGGTAAACAGTGATGAAGTCGATCCATCATTGATTGAAACTGAAAAAAATATCGCACAAGCACAAGCTGAAAATAGCGGTAAGCCAGCTGATATCGTTGAAAAAATGGTAACTGGTCGTGTGAATAAATTCCTCAAAGAAGTGACGCTCTTAGGACAACCTTTTGTGAAAGATCCTAACATCACTGTTGAAAAACTCTTGCAACAAAATAATGCAAAAGTCCAACAGTTTACTCGTTTTGAAGTGGGTGAAGGGATTGAAAAAGAAGAAGGTGATTTTGTTGCGGAAGTGATGGCACAAGCACGCGGAGAATAATAAATGACTAATGATGCAAAGCCAGTTTATCGCCGAATCTTACTCAAGTTAAGTGGCGAGGCTTTGATGGGCCAAAGTGAATTTGGAATTGAACCGAACGTCATAGCACGCATGGCCGAAGAAATTGCTGAAATTACTCGCTTAGGTGTGCAAGTTGGTTTAGTCATTGGTGGTGGTAATTTATTTCGAGGTCAAGCTTTATCTGAAGCTGGCCTCGGTCGAATTACAGGTGACTATATGGGCATGTTAGCTACATTAATGAATGCCCTTGCAATGCGTGATATTCTAGAACAAGCGAATGTGCCCACACGAATTATGTCAGCAATTCCAATGAGTGGTGTGGTTGATCATTACGATGGTCGTAAAGCCGATCACCATTTAAAAGAAGGTCGAGTTATTATCTTTGCGGCTGGCACGGGAAACCCGTTGGTGACAACTGATTCTGCTGCAAGTCTACGTAGCATCGAAGTGAATGCCGATATTTTATTAAAGGCGACAAACGTTGATGGAATTTATGATAAAGACCCGGCGAAATACGATGATGCCACTCGCTATCATCAGTTAAGTTATAAAGAAGTATTAAAAAAAGAATTGGGTGTTATGGATTTAACCGCATTTTGTCAGTGTCGGGATCATAACATGCCGATTCGTGTATTTAATGTTCATAAACACGGTGCATTACTGCGTATAGTTTTTGGTGAAGACGAAGGTACTTTAGTTGTAAAAGGATGAAGTCATGTTAAATGAAATCAAACAAGATGCTAATAAGAGAATGTTAAAATCTATTGAATCTCTAAAAGTCGAATTAGCAAAGATCCGCACTGGCCGTGCGCATCCGAGTTTATTAGAACATATTACTGTTTCTTATTACGGAAATGAAACGCCATTAAATCAAGTCGCAAATGTGTCCGTTGCTGATTCACGAACACTGGCTATTCAACCATGGGAAAAAAACATGATTGAGCCCATTGAAAAAGCGATTATGAATTCAGATTTAGGTTTAAACCCTGTTACTGCAGGACAAATAATCCGTGTTCCTTTACCCCCATTAACTGAAGAACGTCGTCGTGAGTTAACCAAAGTCGTCAAAGCAGAAGTTGAAAATGCGAAAGTCGCTGTGCGTAATATTCGTCGTGATGCGAATAATGATTTTAAAGATTTGCTCAAAGATAAAGAAATTACAGAAGACGATCATCGTCGTGCTGAAGACGATATCCAAAAAATGACAGATAAACATGTTGCCGAAATTGATAAAATTCTTGAACATAAAGAAGAAGAATTAATGGCAGTATGAGTAATCAAATACCGCATCATGTTGCCATTATCATGGATGGTAATGGACGCTGGGCATTGCAAAGGCATCTACCGCGAGTTGCAGGCCACAAAGCGGGTGTTGAGTCTGTTCGTGAAATTGTACAAATCTCGGGTGAAGTTGGCGTTGAAGTTTTAACGCTATTTGCCTTTGGTCAAGAAAATTGGCGAAGACCAAAAGAAGAAGTTGGTTTTCTAATGAATTTACTTTTATCCACCTTAAAACACGAAATAAAAAAATTACATAAAAATAATGTGTGCTTGAAATTAATTGGAGATAGAAGTGCATTAAATTCTGAATTGCAAAAAGTTATTTCTGAATCTGAAGAAAAAACAGCGAACAATACTGGACTGCAATTAAACTTAGCAGTTAATTATTCTGGCTTATGGGATATTAATACTGCATTTAAACAAATTGCAAAAAAAATTCAGCAACAGGAAATTAATTTAGAAGATATTAATGATGATTTAATTTTTTCGCATCTTGCGACTCAACATTGTCCCAATCCTGATTTATTTATTCGTACTAGTGGTGAATATCGAATCAGTAACTTTATGTTAATGCAATTAGCTTATACCGAATTATATTTTTGTGAAACTTTATGGCCCGATTTTAGACGACAAGATTATGAAAAAGCCCTTCATGCTTATTCACAACGCCAACGTCGATTTGGTTATACTGGCCAGCAATTACAGCAAGGTTTAGTTGAAGAATAGTAAACTGTTATGAGTTTCAAGCGTGGGCGAGTATAGCTAATAGAATTGTTTTTTAATCGATAATATTTAAAATATATTATTACATAATAGGCTTTTTTTAGCTAGGGTTAAGAATAACCCTAGTTAAATTATTTGTTATTGTCATTATTTAGCTTGTGATGTATCAACTATCACTTCTGAGGCCGGACCATCTAACGTTATACCATACGGGTTATTAGCGGAAGATAAAATTCTATTGATGCCATTATAATCTTCTGTTTCTCCAACTTCTGTACCGGTAATGCCAGCACCTTCACTCACATCTATAATATGAAAACTCTTGCCTTTTTTAGTGAGTTGGAGTAATGCGCTAGTTTTAGGTTCAATAGTGCATTGTAGACTACCCGCTCGATAATTGCTGCAACCCTGTAAGCCATTAAGTTTGCCATAGCTGATTAGTTGCCAGGCGGTCATTTCTTTGTTGGTGTTGTTTGTAACCGTTAAATTATATGCTGCAAAACTAAGGCAGGGTAAGGTTGTTATCAGTGCTAAACTTGCAAATTTCAATATTTTTTTCATCGTTATCTCCAATGTAGTTAATTAAATTTATTTTTCAACAAAACAGTATTTGAAATAAATTTATTATTAAGATTAAGTTAGTGAACATTAAAATAAAAATTGTTGAATTGTTTTTATAATAAAATAATATCATTTTATTTGGCTTTCTTCATGAGCCAGATTAGGGACTAACATTTTTAATTAAAATATTAAGCTGTTTATAAAATTGGATTTTATTTAGGAAAAATGGGGTACAAATTTTTTCATGTCGCTAATATTTTTTTAACAGTCAGATTATGTTGCTTCTCGAGATTGTGAAGTGAATGTTTAACTATGAAATTCAAAAGTAAAATAAAACTGGGAATAGTTTTTTCGTAACTATGAAAGAGTTGTCAAAATAAATGTGAACGTCCGCTAAACCACCTACTACAAATCATCCAACCTCTCTGAGAAACTAA
>CAYGUK010000161.1:0-6537 GCA_964352985.1 uncultured Legionellales bacterium | reverse complement strand
CTTCCTTAGATTTAACATTATGCCTTTTCAATTATGGGGTTCTTTAGGCGCTTACGATTGATTACCAGCAAATTGAAATGGTGGATCATGGTTGGCGTTAATCTATTCTTTAAAATAGAAAATAATATCTTCACGTTATCTGCCCATGGCCCACCAAAATTAAATAGTAAATAGCCACAGTTCATTTAAAATCTTTGATTGGATACTATTTTGTCTTTGATAAAAACCACAAGCCATTCTAAAATTAAAATATTTTAATTTAGCTAAAAAAACAAATTATATTTCAGTCAGTTAACAGGAAGCGAACAAATATTCAATAAACTTTTCCCTTTGTGGTCTATTATGGCATAATATCCGCATATTCAAGGTATACTTCTACAAGAGTATTTTGCTTGGCTATTAATATACTATTTAGATTAAATCATTTTTTATTAATACTATTTATGTGTAGAACCTTTAAAACGATCTTAAAACGGAATTTATAACATGTCCTATTCAGCCTTCAAACTTTCAGCAGCTCAAAAACAATATAAATATTTAAGTTTATCAGATTCAGAAAATCGATTTTATATCTCTTTACTCGATAAATTTAAAAGAATTAATTCCACTGCTGATTCATACAGTCTCTGTCAGTTTTTAAACTTTATTAAAGAACAAAGTAGAACAAAACTTGGAATATTGATTAAGCTTGCTATTCATCATCCCTGGCTAAGAAAAATATGTTCGCACCGCGATATGAAGGAACATTGGAACCAACGTTGGATTCAATATGGAGCAAATCCAGAAAATTCAGCAAAAATTGCTCATGATAGTAGCCGCCCTAGTCATAATTATACTCCACAAATTACTATCCCAACCTTCGACTTATTAATGGGTATTTATTGTTACTCCGCATATAAGGCAACAAAAAAACCATCGCAACAATTAACAATAGAAGCTGAAACTTATATAAGATTAGCAGGTATTTTTGGCTGCGGACATGCGTTGCGTGATTTGATGGATATTTATATTAATAAAATTACAACACAAGCAGATACTGTTACAACAGAAGACATTTTAATATTACAAGAAATAGGTGAGCAATTAGCAAAACTTTATTTTGCACCCGGCTATCACGCCCTATCTATTATTTACCAAGCCATTGCTGTCGTTATTCCAAATATTATTGATGACGATCCTAGTCATGCTCAATTCTTAAAAAGAGAATACTATCACAACGCTACCAGTGCTTTAATAACAGCAAATGCATTATTGCCCTATTCAGATGCAATGATAAATAATCTCTATGGAAAAGAGGCAACACCAGTCGATATCACAAAACTTTTACAATTATTTTCCGAACACACTGAACCTGACATTAGTCGACGCATGCTTGACTACGATAAAGGCAATAATGAAGCTAGAAAATTATTAGTAAAATTTAATGTAATCTCTCCTTCAACAAGTCATTCAAATATAGACCACCAACATTGTTCTGAAGTTTTTGACAAAATTCTGAGTCAATATCGATAAACATCATTATTTTATGATTGTTTGTTTAAGCCAATTGTTGGTCTGATAGTAGGATCTAAAGTTTCTTCAACTTCGTCATCAGCCTCTTTATCTTGGACTGGATCCGGAACCTTAGATAAGTGAGTCTCTACTCCATCAAATAATGAGTCAAATAGATCTTGCTCTTCTTCTTGTTGTTGATAGCTTTCAATTTTTTGCCTTACACTTTCTTCAGCTGCTTGCCATTGAGGTAGCAACCCCTCAAAACCATCAAAGCATTTACTAACATCTTGTCTTAATGGACAAACTTGTATCTCTTTTTTCAGACTAGAATGAATGCCTCTTTCGCCTGTTAAATACAATCTCAAATCATTAATATTTGCAGCACATCTTATACGGATAATAGTGTCATGCAATAATCTGGCCCTTTCTGCTACTAGACCTGAACCATCTGCTTCTTCAGCAGCATATTCCATCTGTTGCAAAGTCGAAATAAGTGTTTGTTGTAACTCATTAAGTAATTTCTTTTCATCAATATTTGCACTATCTTCACTTGCTTTACGTTTCTGCTCTAATTCAAGCTGACTCCGTTCTATTAATAAAGATTGAACCGGTAGTGCAACCCTACATTCCGGTTGTAGTGTTTGTGGTTGATAATCATATGCAGAATGCCAAGGAGCTTGGTGCAAATTAATATGATATTTCTCTGCTATTGATTCAATCCGTTGTACTAATTCAGTTGCATTCATGCGTTGTTGTAAATTATCCGCTTGTAAATCGGTTATAAGTTCATCTAGTTCTCTTACAAATGCCTCGTTTTTGCATGCTGCGCTAAATAGTAAATGATTTAATACTTGACTTAGCTCAAATATATCTGCGCTTGAATGAGTAACTATTGTTCTACTTTTATCATCAAACCTAAGTGCGCTTCTATCATCAAAGTCTTCCAACAGTACTTCAAAATACTCTTGGATTTCTTCATCTTCTGTTGCGTGATCAAAGGACTTTATTACTGCCTCTGAAGTTTGTGGACTAATTTCCCTAGCATTTTGGTAATCAACAAGAACTGCATGTCCCGTGTCTCCATTAAAAACTATATTACTACGCTGAACATCTGATTGAACAACATTAACTTGGTGACCTCGTTGAATTTGACATGCTACATCATAAAATATTTGCATTAATCTTTTTTCTTTCTCTAGTTCAGTTAATTTTTGAAAAGCTTCTGCGGGTAAAGACTCATGTAAGTCCCTGCCTTCAATACGTCGCATAGGTAAAATCATTCTCTGACATCCCAATAAATCGCATGTAATGGGTTTTGCGATAGAAGTAAATTGCATTTTGTTTAACATTTTAGTTTCATGAGCATAAGAAGCGATTACTTCATCAGCTTCTTCCCCAGTAAGGCTTTCAAAATGAGAAATTTTTACCACACCAAATGGGGAGCATGAATCGTCGGGTATCAACTTGACTTGTTGGTCGTCAACGACAATATGTCGGGATTTGTAGACTATTCCTAATGCGCCTTGACCTAGTTCTTGTGTGGTATCTATTACAACATAGTTATTCTCATCAATTTGAACAATGGGGAATTTTTCATAACCATCAATAACTATTTCAGTTGATTCTGGATTCTTTGCTAATGCTTTAGCAACTAACTGCATAAATACAGCTGAATCAGGACTTAAATCTCCAAATAACTTTGCCATTTATTATTACCTAATTTTTTCTTTATATTTTTAAGTATAGACAAAATCAATGAAGCACAAGAATATAACTCTTTGATTATTTAAACTTGGAGTCGGTTGACATATTCGGAGAAAAGTTTCATTCGTTTAGCCTATGCCAACTTCAATGATAATATTTTATCCATATCAAGTGGACTATCATTAGCTGCGTAACGCCGAAAGTCAAACTCTCCATATAGGTTCACATGTCCCCAGGTCATCACCGAACCATCCTTAATCAGTCCAACTATTTCCAAGCGCTCCTCATCACTACGGCAGTTTGTCAATAATTGCGATAAAAATAATTAATTCCACGGCACAATGCTATTTTGGACTAGCACCTTACATGCTACCGCAATGTTTTGCTCATCTGGTGATGCTTGTTTAAACTCACTATTATTGGCGTAGAATACCGCATTTGAAAATTTGTTTGACAGCTCAATGCGATTAAGCTGCTTTTCAACACGTTGGCGTACTTGTTTATAAAAAAGCAAGTATTTTCTTTCTAGTAACTTTATTTTTTCTCGCCAAGAGACTCTATTTCTACATCATCTATTAATCGAATGGATATATTGCTTAAATTACTCATTAACGATCATTTTAATATTTAATATCTTATCATGTGAAAATAAAATAATTAATTTGTAATTATCACCTCGTTATAAAAATAAATGTATAGAAGAAAAAAAATTTACACCTATATTTACCTGTCCTAAAAGACAGCCATAATCAAAAACCATCACAAACATTAAAGAAATTAGTCTTGGGTTGATTGGCAATTATTCTGAGAAAGGGTGTGCTTTCGAGATGGCTTAGCAAGCGTGGTATTATTTCTTTTAATTCTCTGAAAATTGCTTGCGCTATATGATTGATTAATCTTTGCAAAAAAAGGTTGATTAGATGTCTTTTTTATAGTCGATAAAATCGTACGTAAAGTAAACATTTTAATTCACCTCGCTATTATGGATATAGTTAAGTAAAATCAATTAAATATAATAATATTATTTAGTGATTAAAATTCAAGTGTTATTTTTTACAAATAACGCTTGAAATTCAAAAATAAATCCATATATTTAAATTGTGGATTTAATGATGAAAAGGTTGTGTCAACAATGTTCAGGAGATGAGACGATGACTTTAATTCAGACAATCGCTAATCAACTGCATAGTTTCGAGCTATTAAATAGCATCCTTCATAATCCTTGTCATTATTAAAAGTTAATATTTTTATATGATAATTTATCAATCAACTAAGGGGGTGATGTTTTGATGAAAGTAAATATCAATTTTTAATAAATGGCAACAATATTTGAGATGGTTTTAGACACTTTGTTGCCTTCAGCATTTTACAGAAAGACATAGGCTTGTAAATTTAACTAGTGTGCTGGAACCTATGTCTTTCTTACATTTCAAAGCAGCAAATTATATTAATTAACATCATTGTATTAATACTGTCCTCAATGTCAGTAGAGCGTCAATCGATCGGGAAATTTTGGTACATGATTAATAATTAGTTAATTTAATGGAGAAGCCGTGATGAACACAAACGATAAAAAAACAAATTTTTCTGGAAAACAAAGTCAACATACCTCAACTTTGTTAAAATTATCGTCTCATTCGCATAAAAATATATTAGGCTCAATCGTCTCACCACAACAAATTCGATTAGAACTTAAAAAACCAGCTAAAATATTAATGGTATTAACTTTTGATTTGGTAGACTGGTGCCAATGGGAAGATAACGACAAAAAAAATGAAATTAAAGCGATTATGGCAGGGTTAAAAACACTCCAAATAGGACATCAAATACCAACAAGATTTAAACATCTTCGCACTCGTTCTGTAAATGGCGACAAATACTTTATTGAGTTAATCACAGAAATCTGTGATGTAACCGCTATAAATAAACAAATTATAGCTGAAATAGAACAGCACCTTAGAAATTCAGACTTTATACTTCCTGAAGCTGAAATTAATAGACTTTTATGCCAGCTAAATAAAATAAGAAAATTATAAAATTTTCTTTTATTAGCCTTGAAATTTGAAACTTCCCCCCTAAATTTTAACATAACAGAATTAATATTTGTTTTAATTAAAAGAGGAGTATTTAAAGTGAATTACTTAACAAAATCTGAACCTGCAAATCTATTAAACGATATTAATAGACTATTTGAGCAAGCTTTCAATCCTAGCTTTCGTTGGAAAGGCGATGGTTCTAGTATCGAATCAAGTCAGTGGATTCCGGCTGTTGATATAGAGGAACGAAAAAATGATTTCCTAATTAAAGTTGATTTACCTGGCATCGATAAAAAACAAATTTCAATTGCCATGGAAAATGGTGTGATCACTATTCAAGGCGAAAGAATAGAAGAACATCAAAAAGAAGATAAACTTTATCGTAGCGAACGAGTTGTGGGAAAATTTTATCGTAAGTTTACGCTTCCTGATACAGCGAATGAAGAAAAAGTTCAAGCAAACATGAAAAATGGTGTCTTAGATATTGTGATAGCCAAAAAAGAACTGGCAAAACCCAGAAGCATCGACATTAAAATTGATGAATAATAAATAACTCTAGGGGTTTATCCCCTAGAGGCTTTTTAAGATTGATTAGAAGAATGTATTAAACAACATAATATTGCTTGTTTTATGTATAAACGCGTTGAATCCATCAAACGAGAAAGATATTACAATAATCGTCAAGAGCCTAGAAAAGCATTTCCTATTTATCTTCACTATCACTTTTCAGATTTATTTCAAACTGTGGAACAATTTTCTCTAGATTGCCGAGAGCTGCTGCAGCGATCACATGATTATGATAACCTCGCGCTGAAATGATAAAACCATTTCGAACTGTTAGAATTAACATGTTAGCAGCACGGAATGTCTTCCCATTAGCACGCACTCTTCCATCGTAATCATACTCAGCAATCACAATTTCAGCGTCATGCGTTTCATATATTCTTATATTTGATGCTTTAAGTTCTAGTATTTTCCAGCCCTTTTTGAGCGTTTTCTGCAAAGTTTGACGACCTCGAATATTTACAGGAACTGGCAAGGCAAGAGGCCATTGAATAATAACATCTTCAGCATATAGTTTAGCAACAGCATCCCAATCCTGATTACTAAGCCCTTCAAGAAGCTTTAGCAAAACATGACGAGGCGAATTTGTTGTTGATGGATTATTATCTGTAGACACGATTCTTTCCTCATATTTACTGAACTAGTAATTTATAATATTCATTAAAGACGTCGATAACTTGTATCGGGTTTTCAGTCCATGGAAAATGTCCGGCATTTTTAATCACTCGAATAAGAATAT